>JAFSSU010000017.1 GCA_017450845.1 Treponema sp. | reverse complement strand
ATCTGGTCCAGGTCGCACTCCATGACCTTGACGAGCGGGGAGGAAGGAAGGCGGGACAGCTTTACCGAGCCTTTCCGGGCCAGGGCAATGACGCGGACATTGTTCCCGATACATTCCTTTATCAGCGCGCAGCCGATCATGCTCGTCGCGCCGGTCAGCATGACGCACCTCATTCGTTGCCTCCCGGCCCCGCGAGGCTCTCCGGCAGGGGGGCAACCTTCATCAGGGCCTTGAATTCCTCCCGGGGAAGGAAGGGGTACATATCCTCCAGGGGCATGGAGAGCATCTTGCCGTTGCCGTCCATCTTGGACGATACCGTCGGGATTATCTCCATGTCAGGGGTCACACGGACCCTGACGAGGGCCGGCCCCCTGTAGCCCAGGATTTCCGGCAGTTTCTCACGGCAGGCACCGGCTGACGGCAGGTCAAAATAGCGTATGCCGAATGCCTCCGCAAGCTTGTCCAGCCGGGTGAAGGAGACGCCGCTCGCGGCGCTCTCACCGACGTAGTTGCCGTTGAAATAGCGTTTCTGCGTCTGGTGTATCGAGAAATAGCCCCCGTTCTCAACGACGAAGAGCTTGATGTCGTAGTCATGGAAAACGACAGTCTCCAGCTCCTGCATGTTCTGCATGAAGGAGCCCTCACCGGTTATGCCGATGACGGTCTGGTCCGGGGCGGCGGCCGCCACCCCTATCGTCGCGGGAAGGGTGAAGCCCATCGTCGCCGTGCCGCCGGTCGTTATGTGCCGCTGGCCGGCCTTGACTTCCATCGCCTGCGCCGTCACGTAGAACGCCGAGCCCGCGTCGGAGACAAATGGCGTGGAGCCGCTGCTGAACCCGTTCAAAAGGCCGATGAACTCATAGTAATTGAGGCCCTCGGGATCCAGCTTGTATTCGGTCGCGACGACAGGATACTTCTCCTTCCATCCCGTGCAGCACTCCCTCCAGGAGGTATACTTCCTGCCGCCCTCCAGCCTTCCGACCAGGGCAACAAGGAAGTCCCTCGCGTCGCTCACTATGACGCGGTCCAGGCGGACTGTGTCCTTCGTGTGCTCGCCCGAGTCTATGTCCACGACGATGACCTCGGCTTCCCGCGCGAACTTGTCATACTCATGCCCCGTGTCCGAGACGGACAGGCGGCATCCGACGGAAAGGATCAGGTCCGCGTTCTGCATGGCGAGGTTCCCCGCCCGGCTTCCCTTGGAGCCAATCCTTCCGATGCAGCAGGGGTCGGCATCGTCCAGCACGTCCACGCCCAGGAAGGACATGACGACCGGGATGTCGTGCCCGTCCGCGAGTTCCTTCAGCTCAGGGCAGGCATCCGCAAGCCTGACCCCATGCCCCGCGATGATGACGGGGCGCACGGCCCGGGACAGGGCACCGAGGACGTATGCCATGTCATCCTCTGACGGGGCGGCATTATGCGCGGCAGGGGGGGTATATCCTTCAAGCCCGTCCTCATCGATCAACGCCCCCTGTATGTCGAGCGGGATGCTCAGGGCGACGGGACCGGGCCTGCCGCTCGTCGCCTCATGAACGGCTTTCTCCAGGTAAAAACGTATCTTCCTTGCGTCGTCCACCTCGACGGCGAACTTGGTCATCGGCGTGACGACGGGGATGATGTCGGCTTCCTGCACGCCGAACTGCCTGAGCCCGGGAATGCCCGCCTTCCTGATTGTCTGGCTGCTCTTGGCCTGCCCGAAGAGGAACACGACCGGAGTCGAGTCCTGCCAGCAGTCCAGCATACCTGTCAGGGTATTCGTCGCGCCGGGACCGCTCGTCGTCAGGACGAGGCCGAGGGAGTTCCTCATCTTGGAGTAGGCCTCCGCCGCCATCGCGGCCGCCTGCTCATGCTCGGTGCATGTATACCTGATTTTCTTGGAGCGGCCGAAGGAATCCTGAAGGTGCATGCAGCCGCCCCCGGTCAGCATGAAGATATCCGTGACACCCTTGTCCTCGAAGAAGCGGACCAGATAATCGGAGAGCTTAATCATTCCTCACCCCTTCGGTAAATTCGCGCACACAGTCATAGAGGATGCCGCAGTCCACCTTGTAGGCGATGAAGGAGAAGCCCTGCGCGATGACTTCTTTCGCCTCCTTGACGCTGTGCACCATGCAGCCCGCGGATTTGCCAGCGGCAGAAGCTTTCCTCGCGGTCAGGGCCATCATGTCAAGGACCTTCCGGTTCGCCACGTCGCCGGGTATGCCGAGCGCAATGGAAAGGTCGTACTGCCCGACATAGAGCACGGAGATCTGCGGTATCCTGAGAATCTCGTCCAGCTGCTCGAAGGCCTCCGTCCCCTCAAGGATGAGGCCGATCCGTATCCGCCTGTTCTCCTTCGCGAAGTAGTCCCCGCTGACCTTGTGGTAGCCCCCCGCCGGGACGAAGGGATTGAAGCCCCGCTCCCCCTCGGGCGCGAAACAGCAGAGGCGGACGGCCTCCTCCGCGTCGGCAAGCCCCTTCACCTGAGGGAAGATGATTCCGTCACAGCCCGTGTCCAGCGTCCGCGTGACCCAGGACTCCTCTATGGCGGGGACGCGGATATAGGCCCCCTTGCCCTCAGCATGGGCGGCGAAGACCATGTCCTGCGCGATATTGAAGTCAATGACCCCGTGCTCCATGTCTATGATCGAAAAATCGAACCCGGCCTTGGCCATGACGTTCGTGACGTAGGCAGAGGGCATCTCGGCCCAGGTGCCTATTTGCAGCTTGTCCATACGCAGTCGTTCCACCTCGTTCTATTGCTTCGTGTTCTTCTTGTCCTGAAGTCGCTTGGCGACCTCGACGATCATGTCCTCCTGACCCGCGACGGCCTTCCGCCGCCCCAGCTCCATGAGGATGTCGCGGGCATCCACGCCGAAGCAGGCAGCGGCGTTCTGCACGTGATGCTTGAAGCCGGAGAACACGCCGGCCAGCCCGTTCACGATGCTGATGTCGTCCAGCCCCCTGTCCTGCTTCCACCAGCGGGCAACGCATGCCTCGCTCGCGTCCATCATCTTGTAGAGGTCCGCGCCGCAGGGGATTCCCTCTTTCCTGAGCAGGGCGACGATCGCCTCCAGCTGGCAGTTGCCCGCCCCCGCGCCGAAGCCCCGTATCGTACCGTCTATGATCGTAGCCCCACACCGGATTGCCGTGTATGTGTTGGCGACCGCAAGCCCAAGGTTGTTGTGGGCGTGGAAGCCGATCCGGCACCTGAGCCTGCCGGCAAGGAGGCTCACGGTGTCCCTGACCATCTCCGGGGTGGAGGCCCCCGCGCTGTCCATCAGTATGACACCGGCAGCACCGTAGGACTCCAGTTGCAGCGCCTGCTCCAGCAGCGTCCTGTCATCGGCGAGGTGGTACATCATCATCGCGCCGTAGACCTCCTTGCCCTCCCTGGCAAGGTACTCGATGTGCTGGCGGGTGATGTTCGTCTCGGTGCAGTGGCAGCCTATCTTAAAGAGGTCCACCCCGGCCTGCACCGCGGGAACCAGGTCATCGCGTATGGTGCCGTAGCCGGGCATCATGTATGCGGCGAGCTTGGTCTTATGCAGGTTCTCGCGGGCAATCCTGAGCATCTCGGAGTCGGGGAGGAGCGAAAGCCCCACCTGCAGGGACGATGCCCCCAGGCCGTTCCCGTGCCCCACGACTATCGCGTCCATACCCGCCCCGTCCATCATGCGGCAGTATTCCCGTATGTCCTCCTCCGTGTACTGGTGCTTTATGGCATGGCTGCCGTCGCGGAGGGTCGCATCAAAAAGCTTAATTCCTTCCATCCCCATTGTTCCCGTAGCCCTTCTTGAGCGCGTACTCCGTCGCTATCTTGACGGCGGCGCAGGTGATTATGTCCAGGTTCCCGGCATACTTGGGCAGGTAGTCGCCGCCGCCCGTCACCTCCACGCTCAGCGTGACCCGGCCGTTCTCCAAAACGGGGCCGAGGACGATGTGGAATCCGGGGACATAGCCCTGTATGACCTTCTCCATGTCAAAGGCGGCCCGCCGTATCCTGTCCATGTCCGGCTTCCCGCAGAGGATGTAGAGGGTATTGTGCATCGTGATCGGGGGCTCAGCGGGGTTCAGGTTTATCATCGCCTTCGTCCTGGCGACCCCCGTAAAGTCACGCAGCGCGTCCTTCGTCGTCTGGGTGAACTCGTCTATGTTGTTCCGGGTCCCCATCCCCGCGGATTTTGACGCGATCGTCGCGACCAGCTCCAGGTAGCTGATGTCATGCTGGACACGGCTTATCGCGAGCGCGATGGGGATTATCGCCTGCCCGCCGCAGGTAATCAGGTTCACGTTGTCCTGCCTGAGCCCTTCCTCCAGGTTCACGGCGGGAATGCAGAACGCGCCGATGTGGGCGGGGGTCAGGTCTATAGTGAACTTGCCGAGCCTCTTCAGGATAGGCGCGTTGTGCCGGTGGCCCTCCACCGATGTCGCGTCGAAAACCAGCTCGCAGCAGTCGGGGTGCTTCTCGATGTAGCTGACGGACTCCACGGACGTGGGGACACCGAGGGCCTTCGCCCGCGCGATTCCCCGTGAGTCCGGTTTGTGTCCTGTGAAAACGCCGCACTCCAGCACCGGGGACTTCATCAGCTTGGCCAAAAGGTCACTGCCGATGTTGCCGGTCCCGATTATGGCGGCCTTCATCTTGCCCATCAAAAAGCCCTGTCCTTCCTACAAGCTCGCCTTGATGACGCCCGCCATCTTGTCCAGCATAGCGTCGCTCATGCCCGGGTATACCCCTACCCAGAAGGTATCGTTCATTATCCTGTCCGTGCAGTCCAGGCTGCCGGAAACCCTGTATGCGCCGCTGCCCCGGATAGAGTCAAAGCAGGGGTGCTTTATCAGGTTGCCCGCGAAGAGCATCCTCGTCTGTATCTTGTTCCCTTCCAGGGCTTTGACCAGGCGGAGCTTCCCGCCCGCCTCCCTGCAGGTTATCAGGAAGCCGAACCAGCTGGGATTGCTGCCCGCGACCGGCTCGGGCAGGATGAGCTTGTCCTCCGTGCCGGAAAGGGCATCGCGCAGGTACTGCCAGTTGTGCCGCCTCCTCTCCACGAAGGAGGGGAACTTCTCCAGCTGGGCGCATCCGATCGCTGCCTGAAGGTCGGTCGCCTTGAGGTTGTAGCCCAGGTGGCTGTAGACATACTTGTGGTCGTATCCTGCGGGGAGCTGCCCGTACTGGCCGTCGAACCTGTGCCCGCAGGTGTTGTCCTTGCCGGACGGGCAGGAGCAGTCGCGGCCCCAGTCCCGTATCGAGAGGGCAATCTTGTGCAGGAGGGGGTCGTTCGCGTAGACCGCGCCGCCCTCGCCCATCGTCATGTGGTGCGGGGGATAGAAGCTGGAGGTGCCTATGTCGCCCCAGGTTCCCGTCAGCTTGGTCTTGCCGTCAGCCGTGTACTCGGAGCCGAGCGCGTCGCAGTTGTCCTCCACCAGCCAGAGCTTGTGCGCGTCGCAGAAAGACTTGACGGCCTTGATGTCGAAGGGGTTGCCCAGGGTATGCGCTATCATCACCGCCTTGGTCCTGGGCGAGAGGGCGGCCTCAAGCCTGGACACGTCTATGTTATACTGGGGTATGGTCACGTCAACGAACACGGGGACGGCCCCGAAGTTCATTATGGGGGACACGGTCGTGGGGAAGCCGCAGGCGACCGTTATCACCTCGTCGCCCCTCTTTATGGCCCGGTCCCCGAGCAGGGGGGATGTCAGAGTCATGAAGGCGAGCAGGTTGGCGGAGGAACCGGAGTTGACGAGCAGGGTCGCGGGGACACCGAGATAACGGGCGAATTCCCTCTCGAACTTGCTGCTGTAGCGTCCTTGGGTCAGCCAGAACTCAAGCGCACTGTCCACCAGGTTAGTCATCTCCTTGTCGTCGAACACGCGGGAGGCGTATGGAATCCTGTCCCCGTCCGCGTATTCCTTCTTCTGCATGAACTTCTCGTAATAGGCCCTGACGCTCTCCAGAATGGAGGCCCCGGCCTCTTCCTTGCTCATATTCTCAAACATATCTATCTTCTCTATCTCCCGGTCTCAGACCTGCCTCAAAAGAAGCGTCATAAGCAACGTACAAAGCGCGGCCGTAAGGAAGAGCATCGTGCCCCCGGCCGCAAAACCGCGCAGCATGCCGAACGGCAAATCATCCAGAGACTCCCTGTCCCAGTCCGCCCTGCCGCAGGCCAGGTCCCTGTTCACGTAGAAGACAAGGAAAAGCGACAGGCCGAGCAGGACCGGCGCGAGCGGGTTTATCCAGAGGAACTGCATCTTCATGGCGAAGAAGCCGTCTATGTCCTGGAGCCAGGGCCCGAACATGCCGCCCGCCAGCATGTGCTGCGCCCCGTCCACGGAGAAGCTCTTTATCTTGCAGACCATATAGAAGAAGGCGGCGAGGCTCTCCAGCGCTATCGTCAGCTTCTTGTCCTTGCAGATGAAAATCGTGAAGACGAGGAAAGGAGTCGCGTACAGAAGCCACTGGGGATGCCAGAAAAGGAAGCCGAACATCGCGAAGTTGGCGAAGTTGGCGTAGCAGGCGACCTGCGAGAACACCCCCTCCTTGGTCGGGGCCTCCTTGGCGAAGAAATAGACGTGCACGAAGAGCAGGATGAAGAGCACGGGAATCACCGGCAGGTCCGCCCCGCCATGCCCGAGCACGAGGTGGGGGTAGAGGACGCGGGCAATCAGCGAGTTCCGCGCCATGAATTCCACGTAGCCCGCCCCGTAGCCCTGGTTCAGCAGCATCGGCACGTTCAGGATGACGACCATGACAGTCTTGAGCGCTGCCTTCCAGAAGTTCTTCTCGCGCAGGAGAAGCATCGGCATGAAGTAGAGCAGGGCAAAATATTTGAAGGTCACCGCGATGATGAAAAAGAGCATGAACCTCTTGTCGTGGCGGCGCAGGTAGCTCAGGAAGCCGAGGAGCGAGACGAAGAGGGCGAAGATGTCATACTGCCCGTGCGTGAACTGGCTCAGAAAACCGAGCGGGCAGGCTATCCAGACAAGCTGCGCGATGCGGGACTTGCGCTCGGAGAAGCCCACCTCCATCATTATCTCCTTGATCAGGAAGGAGGTCAGGAAGTAGCACAGGGCCGGCAGGAGCTTGAACCAGAGGTAGACCGGGTAGGGGTAGGACATCTCCGGGAAGGGGACGAGCGTCCTGCCGTAGCCCAGGATGTAGAGGGGGATGTTCCAGATGGCGAAGAGGATGTAGACCCCCGGCATGTAGATGTCGTAGTAGCCCAGGTCGGCGTTGACGCTGTAGAAGTCCAGTATGTGCCCGTTCAGGAAGGTGAACGCGGAGCCCGCCGTGTTCAGTATGTCGCTGTGGTAAAAGCAGGTGAAGCAGAGGACGGTTATGATGGCGAAAACGACCTTCTCCCAGGGGGAGACATCCTGGTCCCCCTTCAGGCTGTAGCTCACGAAGAGGAAAGCCGAGACGACCCAGATGACGGCACAGGCAATCAGGCCCGTGAAGAAGGGCGAGGAGCAGTAGTATCTGCGGACGAAGTCCACGCTCTTGCCCAGGAAGGCTATGTCACCGTCCTCAAAGCGGCTGCCGAAGAGCCTGAAGAAGAGGTCGGTCAGCGGCTTGTAGGCGGAGCCGTACAGCGCGGACCGTATCGGCGGCATAAGGAGGACAAGGCCCAGGGCAACGAGGGTGAGGCTTATAACGAAGTACAGCCGGAGCCCGCGGACTGACCGGTACTTCTCAAAGACAGTTTTTTCCATATCCATCTTTCCCGGGGTCAGGCCTTCCGGCCCTGCATCCAGACCTCCCAGAAGGCCCAGGGCGCGACGTGCTCATGCCAGAGGTCGGTCAGCTCTATCTTGTCCTTGAGCATGTCCATCGGATGCCAGAAGCCCGTGTGCTTGTAGGCGTGGAGCTGCCCGTCGGCGGCGATGTTCTGCAGGGGGTCGCGCTCCCACATCATGTCGTCCGCATTATCCCCGATGTAGTCCAGGGCCTTGTTCCCACAGACGAAGAAGCCGCCGTTTATCCAGGAGCCTCCCTCGACGGGCTTCTCCTGGAATCCCCGCACGCTGCCGTCCGCCCCCATGTCCAGGGAGCCGAAGCGCCCGGCGGGCTGGATGGCGGTCAGGGTGACGAGCCTGCCGGACTTGTAGTGGGAGTCCACCAGGGCCTTGATGTCTATGTCGGCGACCCCGTCACCGTAGGTCATCATGAAGTCCTCCCCGCCTATGTAGTCCTTCGCCCGCCTTATCCTTCCGGCGGTCAGCGTGTTCTCTCCCGTATAGAGCAGGGTTATCTTCCAGGGCTCGCTGCGCATCTTGTTGATCTGCACGTCATTGTTGGACAGGTCTATCGTCATGTCGCTGTAGCGGGAGTAGTAGTTCAGGAAGTAGTCCTTTATGACGTGCCCCTTGTAGCCCGTCAGCACGATAAAGTCATTGTAGCCGAAGAAGCTGTATATCTTCATTATGTGCCAGAGGATGGGGTAGCCACCAATCTCGACCATAGGCTTGGGGATTTTCTGGGTCTCCTCCCCGAGCCGGGTTCCCTTGCCCCCTGCCAAAATCACGGTTTTCATTCGGCCAGTATACCATAAAACAAGGGGGTCTTTCAAGCTCGCAGGGCTTCCTCCACGCCCCGGATGACCGCCTCCGGGGTGGAGGCCCCCGCCGTTATGCCGACGCGGGGCAGGGAAAAGAACTCCCTGCGGATCATCGAGGCATCCTCGATCAGGTCGGCGAGGGGCACCAGGCTCCTCGCCCTCTCGTAGAGGCGGCGGGTGTTGGCGGAGGACTTGCCCCCTATGACGATTATGCCGTCCACCCTGGAGGCGAGCTCCACGAGCGCGTCCTGCCGCTCCATCGTCGCCGAGCATATCGAGTCAAAGACGACGAGCCCGGGGATTCTTTCCCGCAGGACCCCGCTTATCCGGGCGAACTCCGAGGGGCTGAAGGTCGTCTGGGCGATCAGCACCGCCTTATCCGGCAGCCCCTTCCCGGAGACTAGGGACTCCGCCTCGCGGGCATCCTGAACGACGGACACCCGGCTTCCCGCGCACGCGAAGGAAGAGACGCCCGTCACCTCCCCGTGGTTCCGGTCGCCCGCTATCACGATTCCGTAGCCCTTGCCGCTCCACTCCCGCACCCGCTTCTGGCTCAGGTGCACCTTGGGGCAGGTCGCGTCTATGACCCGGGCCCCCGCCCGCTCCAGGGCGGCCGTCACCTGCGGGGTCGTCCCGTGGGCGCGGATGACCACCGAAGCCCCCTCCAGCCCCGCGAACGGGGTGGCATCCGGGGAAAGCACCGACAGCCCCCTCCTCTCCAGGTCAGCTAGCACCGTCGGGTTGTGGATAAGCGGACCCAGGCTGCACACCCTGCCCTCCCCGCCAGCGGAAGGGCCGCATTCAGCGAGGGCCTGCTCGGCCTTCTCGACGGCCCGCCTGACCCCCATGCAGAAGCCCATGACGGACGCGCGTATCACTTCCATAAAACCCCCTTGGACAGGGATCTCTGCGCCAGCGAGGGGTTGCTCCTCAGCATGGAAAGCAGCAGGTCCGCGGGAACCTTGACGAGGATGCAGTCGCTCGTGGCGAGCGCGTCCTCGTCCCGCTCCTGCTGGGACAGGCACGCATCCTCGCCGAAGAAGGCTCCCTCGTCCAGGTAGCGGATGCTGTTCCTGCCGGACAGCATCACCCCGCCCCCCGCGACATAATAGGAATACTGCCCCGCGTCCCCCTGCCGGTACACGTAGCTCCCCTTCTTCAGGCAGAGGATGTTCTCCTCCTTCTCCAGCAGGGCGTCCGGCTTTATGAAGATGAGCCGCTTGAGCGAGGCCTTGAGCCTGGTCTCGTTCCTGCCGGGAAGGGAGTACAGCTCCCCCAGGACCAGGCTGTCAAAGAACTGGCTGACGAAGAGCAGCTGGGCGAAGAAGAGGAAGATGATGAAGAAGAAGTAGACCTCCAGCAGGAGGACGATCGCGTTGCTCAGGACCCCGTAGACCGTATTGTAGCGGTTGACGTTGATGAAGAGCTTCATGATCTTCCTGAAGCCCCAGAAGGAGAAGGTGCAGAGAAGGGCGGGCATGATGCACTGCGCGAGCGTCGGCTTCGTGCGGCTCAAGAATTTGTAGGCGATGACGCAGCCGATGAAGAGGAGGATGAAGGGCAGGGTTCCGGCTATAAGCTCGGCGAAGGCATCCATCAGGTCGGGGTACGCCAGTGTCAGCTCGTCAAGTATGGGCAGGCGGACGACGGAGCGGAAGCTCACCAGAAGGAAGACAAGGGCGGATATGAAGATTGTCAGCAGGGCCTCCGCGGCGAAGGAGAACACGAGGACGAAGCCCTTCTGCTGCCGGTCGGAGTGCCTGAAAATCCTCCTGAGGCTGCGCGTCAGGGAGATGAAGAAGCGGCGGGCCATCCAGACCGTCGTTATGGAGACGATCACCTCGAAGTTCGTCACCTTCCGTATCTGGGCGATGGAGGCGATGATGTTCTCCAGGTTGACCGTGGAACCCACGAGCGGGTACACCTGCAGGATTTCCGACAGCAGCTCCACCTTCGCATGGAGGAAGCGGACCAGGATAGTCAGGATCATCATCACGACGGGCAGGAACGAGAGCAGGAAACCGAACGCGCAGGAAGCCGCGTAGGAGAACAGGTCGTTCAGGGAGGCGTATCGTATGGAGAAATACAGGAGCTGCAGGAGGGTCCGGGACGTGAGCTCCCTATGCGGATTCCCCTGAAGGCTCCTCCCCTCCGGCCTTTTCTTCCGAAGCATCCTTCCCTGGCTCCTCCGCGGCCTCTTCTTTTTCCTCACCCTCCCCCTCTGGCTTGTCCTCCGCTTCCTCTTCTTTCTCCTTTTTCTCTTCCATCTTGACGCCGGCGGCGTAGGCATCCTTGAGCAGCTGGAAGCTCTGGGCCTCCAGGTTGTAGTCGGTCTTGTCCTCGGACATACCGTTGATGCTCCTGTCCATCTCCTTCTGCAGGGTCGTGAAGATGAAATTACGGATATAGGTCTTGGCCTCGGAGGAGAGGCTGGAAGGGTATGCGAATATCGCTATCTCCGTGTCCTTCTCGGTCCGCTTCATCAGGAAGACCCTCAGGCCGATGTTCAGCTGCCTGCCGTTCAGGGTGATTATCACGCTCTGGAAGACGATGCCGACCTTGAGCTTGCCCCTGAGGACCTCCGGGACCTCGACGGCGACCGTCGCGGAGGAGATGTCGACTATCTTCATCTGGAACATGGAGGGGTTGCCACCCGCGTCCGTCAGGGTAAAATAAACGAAGGCGTTCTCCTTGAAGCAGGAGCAGCGGACGTGCTGCCTGCGCCCCTTGGCCCCGAACACGTCGAGGACGTTCTGCAGGACCTTCAGGACCCGCATCTCGTCGCCCGAGGTCGTGTTGTAGCCGGCCTCCAGGCGGACGATCTCCATGACCTTGCCGGAATCCTTGACGGCGTTCTCCGTCAGGAAACCGCAGATGATCGTGGACAGGACCTTGTCCTTGGAGAAGGAGTCCACCATCGCCATCCATGAAAGGAGCGGCATCTGGGAATCGACGCTGATGAAGCAGACCGAGTCCGGGTTCTTGCTCAGGAAGTTCTTCACGTCCCGCCACTTCTGTATGATGTACACCTCGTACTCGTTCTCGCGGAGGACGTTCAGCATCTTGGTTTGGACCTTGAACGAGGGGTTCACGAAGAAAACTTTCCTTCCGAACGGCGGATTGCTCTTTCCTGCTACTTCAGACATAGGCGTTCCTTATTAGAAATCCGCGAGGCGCGGGGCGCGGGGATAGGGGACGACGTCGCGGATGTTCGCCATGCCCGTTATGTAGCGGAGCAGGCGGTCGAAGCCCAGGCCGAAGCCCGAGTGGGGGACGCTGCCGAAGCGGCGCAGGTCCAGGTACCACTGGTAGTTCGTCATGTCCATCTTGCGGTCCTCGCAGACCTTGAGCAGCTTGTCGTAGTCCTCCTCGCGCTCGGAGCCGCCGGTTATCTCGCCCAGGCCGGGAACGAGCACGTCCACGGCGCGGACGGTCAGCCTCCCCTGCTCGTCGGGCTCGTTCTGCTTCATGTAGAAGGCCTTCACGTCCCTCGGGTAGTTGTAGACCATGACCGGGGACTTGTAAATCTTCTCGGTCAGGCACCTCTCATGCTCGGTCTGGAGCTCCTTGCCCCACTCGATCGGGAACTCGAAGTCCTTGTTGAAGGGCTTCAGCTGCTCCACCGCCTCGGTGTAGCTGACCCTCCTGAAGGGGGTGTCCACCACGTGCTGAAGCTGGGCGATGACCCCGCTCTGAATCCTCTTCTCGAAGAACTCAAGGTCATCGCGGCACTTTGTCAGGGCCCAGCTGAAGAGGTACTTGAGGAACTCCTCCTCCAGGTCCATGTCGTCGAAGAGGTCGAAGAAGGCCATCTCCGGCTCGCACATCCAGAACTCGGACAGGTGGCGGGGGGTGTTTGAGTTCTCCGCGCGGAAGGTCGGCCCGAAGGTGTAGACCCGGCTCAATGCGGTCGCGAGGGTCTCGGCCTCCAGCTGCCCGGAGACGGTCAGCCCCGCCTTCTTCCCGAAGAAGTCCTTGCTGTAATCCACGATTTTGTGCGCGTCCTCAACCTTCATGCCGCCCTGCCCGGCCTTCACGCCGAGCTCGGCGATCTTCTCGAGCGAGAGGGTCGTCACCTGGAACATCTCGCCCGCGCCCTCAGCGTCCGAGCAGGTAATCTCCGGGGCCATGATGTACTGGAAGCCCCTCTCCTGGAAGAAGGTGTGCAGGGCAATCGCCATCTGGTTGCGCAGGCGGAAGACCGCCCCGAAAGTATTCGTCCTGGCACGGAGATGGGCGTTCTCGCGCAGGTACTCCATGCTCATGTTCTTCTTCTGGAGGGGATAGCTGTCGGTCGGGCACTTGCCCAGGACTGCCAGGCTCCTGACCGTCACCTCGACGGCCTGACCGGATGCCGGGGAGGGGACGATGCTGCCCGTCGCCCGGACGGACGCACCGGTCGTCACGTCCTTGAGGGATTCTTCTATATCAGAGGCATTTGCCCCGTCCGCGGGATTGTTGCGATCGAAGGTCAGCTGTATGGAAGCGAAGCAGCTCCCGTCGTTCACCTGGATGAACACGAGGTTCTTGGAGTCCCTCTTGGTCCTTACCCATCCGCAGACAGTGACCTCCCGCCCGTCCGGCCGGGAGGTAAGCAAATCCTTTATCAAAGTCGGTCTCATAGCGTTTCTATTATAGATAATTGCGTGCAAATAGTAAAGGCGCGGGAATCAGTTTTTGAGGGCCGGCCCCGTCACCGCACCGTACGCGGGCAGGCCCGTCACCGCGGGGAAAATCACTTGCCGCCGTACAGGCGCGCTATCTTGTCCGCGTAGATCTCCGCTATGCGGTAGCGCATCATCTCCTGCTTGGCGGAAAGCTCCACCCCGACCTCGAAGGGCTTGGTTATCACGTCGAACTTGTTTATCTTCTCGTAGCTCTTGAAGCCGTTCCTGACGCTGACCGCGGAGCTTATCTCGCCCTCCAGCAGCTTGCGGGCGGCCTCGCTTTCCACGAGCTCCCCGTAGCTCGCGTAGCTCACGCCCGCGCCCTTGGCCCAGGCCTCAAGCTCTTCCTGGTTGGGCAGGATGAGGGCGACCAGGTAACGCTGGTCCTGCCCCTTCTCGTTCGTGCCCAGGACGACGCTTGAGGAGATGTAGCGGGAAAGGTTGATTTTCTCCTCTATGGGGAGAGGCTCTATGTTCTCGCCGCCGGTCAGGACGATCGTGTCCTTCTTGCGGCCGCGCAGCTGGATCTCGCCGTCCACGGTCATCACCGCGAGGTCGCCCGTGTCGAACCAGCCGTCGCTCGTCATCACCCTGGCGGTCAGCTCGGGCTGCTCGTAGTAGCCCTGCATCACCGTCGGGCCCTTGACCTGCAGGGCCCCCTTCCGTCCCGGTGGCAGGATGAGCCCGTCAGGGTCCACGACGCGGGCCTGCAGGCCCCTGATGGGGGTGCCGACCGTCCGCATGACCGGGCATGCGACGGGGCGGACGGCTACGATGGGAGAAGTCTCGGTCAGGCCGTAGCCCTCCACGACGGGGATGCCGACGGCCCAGAAGAACTTGTCTATCTCCTCCGGGTAGGCGCCGCCTCCTGAGATTCCCGCACGGAAGTTCTTGCCGACCAGGGCGGTTATCTTGCTGAACACGAGGGCCTTACCCAGGAGCTTGACCGGCCAGAGCATGGCCCAGGGGATTATATAAACGAACCACCAGAAAACCACGTGGTCGGGGCCGAACCTGGCCTGCTTGCGGAACATCGTGCGGTCCATGGCGCACCAGATTTCCGCGGCCCTGACGAAGAAGCGGAAGATCGCGTAGGTAAGCCCCCCGACCTTGCGCATCTTGCGCCAGATGCCGTCATAAATCGCCTCGAAGACGCGGGGGACGGCGGGCAGGAGGGTGGGGTTCAGGTTGGCCATGTCGGCGAGCAGGATCGAGCCGATCGGCTTGGAATAGCATATCGTCGCGGCCTGCGACAGGATGACGTACTCGACCGCCCGCTGGAAGGCGTGCCAGACCGGCAGGCAACAGAGCCCGCGCTCGCCGGGGTTCAGGAAGATGCGCTCGTCTACCTCGTCCAGCTGGCTGATGAAGTTGCCGTGGGTCAGCATGACCCCCTTTGGAACGCCGGTCGTCCCGGACGTGAAGATTATCGTCGCAAGCTCCTCCCAACGGCCTTTCTCCAGCTCGTCCTCCACCAGGTCTATGTTCCGCTTGCGCCACTCGTGGCCGCTCTTCCTGAGCTCCTGGAACTGGAGCAGCCTGACCCCCAGCTGCGAGGCCCGCTCCTTCTGCTCCGCGTCCACCTCGTCGAAAGCGATCAGGGTGTCCACGAGGGGAATCTTGTCCTTTATGTTGAGCAGCTTCTTGACCTGGGCCGTGTTCTCGGTGATGACCCTGCGGCAGCCCGCGAAGCTCAGGATGAGGGCAAGGTCCTTCTCCGTCGCGTCGCATCCGCGAGGAACGTCAACCGCCCCGATGGCAAGCAGGCCCATGTCCGCGTGCTCCCATTCGGCGCGGTTGTCCGCGATCAGCCCTATCTTTTCGCCGCGGCGGACCCCCATCTCAAGCAGGGCCCCGCCGAAGTCCAGGGCCGTCTGGTAGAAGTCATGGTAGTTGGTCGGCTTGTAGGAGCCATCCTTGGAGTGCGACAACTGTGCCGGAACCTCCGGGTACCTGGCGGCGACCGCCCTCAGTATCTTGGGAATTGTTCTTTCTAACTTCATTCTGGATGACCCCTGTATGACAAAAATGCGTTTTTTGTAAAGTGACAGCCCATTATATAGTAAAAACGCGGATAATGACAAGGAGGGGAGCACCGCCCAGGGCCTCAGCATGAAAACAAAATCTTCGCCCTGAAATCGTCATCATACATGCAGTTGCGCCTGCCCCAGGCAAGAGTGTCATAGTCCGGCTGCATTTTTATCCGGTTGTAGATGATCCGCCTGACAATTGCAAGGTT
>JAFSSU010000169.1 GCA_017450845.1 Treponema sp. | reverse complement strand
CTTTCCGCCATGATTGGCGAGGAAGTGACGGAGGTCACCGTGAAGGAGAACGAGGATGCGATTCAGTACGAAGGTCAGCGTGGTATCCGCTACGATATCAATTGCGTGTTTGCCGACGGAACCAAGGCCCAGATTGAGATGCAGGGCTATGACCAGAAAACCGACTACGGCAGGCGGGCAGAATACTACGTTTCACGGCTGGTCAGCTCTGTAGCAGATGTGGGAGACGACTGGAAAGACCTGCCCAGGGCCTACCAGATATCCGTATTGAATTTCAAGTACGATAGCGGCAACGAGTCTTTCCTGCACCGCTACGTGCTGGCAGACATGACGGACAGGGCGACACTTGAGGGGGTCATCAACGTGATATTCCTTGAGCTTCCCAAACTGCCTCCGCTTGATGACAATACGGATATTGAAAGCTTGCCAAGCGCGGTGAAATGGGGTAAATTTATACAGGAAGCGGACAATCCTGACAAGCAGGATTTGATAGACAGGCTCTCGAAGAGCGAGGAAGGAATCATGAGTGCAGACGCAATGCTGAGAACCTTAAACAATACCGACTGGAGGTGGCTTGAGCAGGGAAAGATTATGGGAGATGAGTGCGACCGCATTACCGGCCTGAACAACGCAAGAAAAGAGGGTGAACGGAACAGGGCCCTGTCGGCCGCACGAAACCTCCTTAAGATGAAGCTGGGAACCCACGAGCAGATTGCCCAGGCCGAGGGGCTGCCTCTGGAAGAGGTCGAGAAGCTCGCAGCCGAGCTGGAGACGGCACAGGCGTAACGCTCGCTCTTCCGCACTGCCAGTTGAACAATTATAGTTCCCCTACTCCTTCCAGGGGAAGAGGAAGGACTTCCAGTGACGGGGACCGAGAAGCTTCTTGTCGTTCGCAATCAGGTCCTCCCAGGGGACCTCCTTGCGCTCGTCCTTGGACAGGCCGGGGTTCACCTCCAGCCAGTCGTACTTGTACAGGCGCAGGCGGAGTGCCTCCGTGCAGGTGACCGAAATCGTCGCCGGGCCGTTCAGGATTCCCAGGCTGAACACCGCCACGGCGATATTGACCAAGTTCAAAAAGCCCAGCCCGATCGTGAAGAGCGTGTTATCGAAGAATATCATGTAGCACTTCTTCAGGCACTTGCGGAAATCATTGTGCATGATGCTCCGTATGGGCAGGAAATACTGCAAGGACAAGACCGTTATGACGATGAACCAGAAGACCAGGCTCATCATGACGAGCCCCAGCATGCTTCCCTGGGCGGCATAGTAGGGAATGCTGATCATGGCGATCAGCAGGACAAAGGCCATGTACAGGCCGAACAGGGCTCCGTCCTTCAGGGAAGAGACTATGCTGCCAAAGTAGTTCGCAATCTTGGGGCCCTCGAAGTTCGCGATCTTGAGGGCGTTGTTCCCCTCCGCAAAGAAAAGCATCCCCATAATCACGCATGACAACACGATCGACAGGAAAAAGTATGCCCCCTTTGCGGCAGCGGGGCCGGGCAAGGCCCCCGACAGGAACACGAGGAGGTAGCAGAGCGCCCCCGCCAGCACGGTAAAGAGGTTCACGACAATCAGATGGAAGAGATTGTCCCATATATCACAGAAGTTCTTCTTTATAAGAAAACGGAACATCGGCTACTCCTCCACCTTCTTCTTGGCAGGCCGCCCCCTCTTCTTGGGCTTCTCCTCCGCCCCGGAGGAAGCGGAAGCGGCCTTGCGGGTCGTCCGCTGGGCTTTGGGCCGAGAGACGGACCTCCTCTTGGGCTTGTCCTCCGTGACATCCTCTTCCGTAACCGGGGCCTCCTCCCCTATGTCCACTTCCTCGGGGAAGATACCGGTGGGTATCTCGGGGGCGGGGATATAGGGCTCCTCCGGAGGCTGCACCGAGGAAATCACCGCGCTCGCCTTGACGTAACGATCGTTGTCGGCCTTTTTGCCCGCCTCCGCCTCAAGCTCGGCGCAGTGGCTCTCGGCCTTGATTATCTCCTCGAATTCATTCTTGTCCATGCTCTCTTTCTCAAGCAGGCGCTTGGCAATGTACTCAAGCAGGTTCCGGTGCTTGCCGAGCAGGTTCAGGACGTGGGCGTAGCGCTCCTGCATCAGGCGAGCTATCTCCTCGTCTATGTACTTCTGTGTCTCCTCGCTGTACTCGCGCACGAGCTCGGGTTCCTGCGGCCCGCCGTAGCCCTTGCCGCTCTTTCCGAGCGTGACGTTGCGGAAGCGGTCGCTCATGCCGTAGTCGGTTATCATGCTCCTGATGACCCCGGTCGCACGGGAGATGTCGTTGCTCGCCCCGGTGCTTATCTCACCGAAGACAATCTGCTCGGCGGCGCGGCCCCCGAGCATGACGTCCACCTGACCGATGAGCTCCGAGCGGCTGTACAGGAACTGCTCGTCCTCGCTGCGCTGGAGCGTATAGCCCAGGGCTCCGAGCCCGCGCGGTATTATCGTAATCTTGTGGACGGGATCGCTTCCCGGCGTGAATGCGGCGACCAGCGCGTGGCCGGTCTCATGGTAAGCGACGATGTGCCGCTCCTTCTCCTTGACGACCCGGCTCTTTTTCTGCAGGCCGACCAAGGTTTTCTCTATGGCCTCATCGAAGTCCGCGGCTGTGACGAGCTTGCGGCCGTTGCGGACGGCGAGCAGCGCCGCCTCGTTGACGATGTTCGCAAGGTCCGCCCCGCTCATCCCGCTCGTCGCATGGGCGAGCGCGTCAAAATCCACGCCCTCGTCCACCTTGACGTTCTTGGCATGGATGCGGAGGATAGCCTCGCGGCCCTTCACGTCGGGCTTGTCCACGACGACCTGCCTGTCGAACCTGCCGGGACGCAGCAGGGCCGCATCGAGCACGTCGGGCCGGTTGGTCGCCCCCAGGATTATGAGCCCCTTCTCGTTGTCAAAGCCGTCCATCTCGACCAGGAGCTGGTTGAGCGTCTGCTCGCGCTCGTCGTTCCCGCCCAGGTTGTTGACGCGGCTCTTGCCGATGGCATCAAGCTCATCGATGAAGATGATGCAGGGGGCCTTCTCGCGGGCAGTGCGGAAGAGGTCGCGCACGCGGCTCGCGCCCACGCCGACGAACATCTCCACGAAGTCCGAGCCGGAGATGCGGAAGAATGGAACGCCCGCCTCGCCGGCAACCGCGCGGGCAAGCAGGGTCTTTCCCGTTCCGGGCGGGCCGACCAGGAGGACACCCTTCGGGATTTTCCCTCCTATATCCGTGTATTTTTTTGGGGTCTTGAGGAAATCCACGATCTCGACAAGCTCCTCCTTGGCCTCGTCCTCGCCCGCGACATCCTCGAAGCGGGTCTTGACCTTGCCCTCATCGACCGCACGGGACTTCCCGCCGCCCACGCCGAAGAGGGAGCCGCCGAGGCCTCCGCCCATCTTGCGGAATATCAGCCAGTACATGAAGAAGATGAACCCGAACGGGATTATGAAGTTCAGCAGTATCTGGAGCAGGTAGGAATTCTGCCGGGTGACGAACTTGTACTCGACGTTCTTCTCGTCAAGGAGCTCTATGAAGCTCTGCAGGAGTACGCCGGTCGTGCGGTAGACCTCGCGGTTGTCCCCCTGGCTCCTCATGAGGCCGAAGTAACGGTCCAGCATGCTCCCCCGGGAATCGGAAGAGGCCGCGGCGTTGGGCCCGTAGCCGATGAAATAGCTGTCCTCCATCTCCACGCGGACGATCTTGCCGTCCTCGATGAGCTTCCTGAATTCGGAGAAATCAATCTGCCCCTCGCTGCTGGATGATGAGAGCAGGTTCAGTATGCCGATGATGCCGACTATCGCAATCAGGATGCCCCAGAACGGAAGCTTTCCGTTGGGCCCTCCCTTCCTGCCCCCGTCATCTTTCTTCCTATCATCCTCGTCCACGGACAACTTAAAGAAGTTGTAGGGGTCAAACTCGTCCTTACCGTCCGGCTTTTTGTCGCTATCGTTGCTCATAATACCTCAATCGCAGAAAACAATGCTTTACCCTACAATATTACTCATTTTTGTTCCATAGGTAAAGTGATTTCGCCCGGCATAGTCTGGGAACAAGATCTGTCTACTATAATATGGTGCGAGAAAAATACAAAACGCAAACTCAATGGCAAAAAAAAAGATTTTTTTCAAAAAAAATTGACAAAACTCATTGACAAAAATATGTGCTTTGGTGTATAGTCGTAAACGTCAATTAGATGGTGCCTGTAGTTCAGCGGTAGAGCGCCAGATTGTGGATCTGGTTGTCGTGGGTTCGATCCCCACTAGGCACCCTAGCGCTGGGCAACAGTGGATTTGCAATCGAACGCACGCGTTCGTAGCTCAACTGGATAGAGCAACGGACTTCGAATCCGTAGGTTGCAGGTTCGAGACCTGTCGGACGCAATAAAATGCAATGGACAGGTTGCCATTGCAAACGATATTTCGGGCGATTAGCTCAGTTGGTAGAGCAACAGACTCTTAATCTGTGGGTCCGGGGTTCGATCCCCCCGTCGCTCAAGAATCGGACAAGAACCAAATCATCCCGATGCGGTTCGCCGTAGCCGGTTACAACGCGAGAGTGGTGAAAT
>JAFSSU010000016.1 GCA_017450845.1 Treponema sp. | reverse complement strand
TCTTCTTCTGGATGCACTTAATCACTGACTCCGGGTTGTAAATCTCAAAGCCGTGCTGCTGGTAGCCGTCGTACCACCTCCTGCACTCCTCGTAGTCCACGCCGTACTGATTGCAGAGGGACTGTACCTCCGGTGCGGTGAAGCCGATGAACTCCGCGAGTTCCGCTGCGTCCAGTATCGTATACTCGTCGAAGTTGTTCAGCTTGGACTGGATGCGGTCGCGCACCACCGGAAGGATGCCCGTGATGTATGCGAGGGCGATTGCCGGGCGCAGGGTGTCGCTCTTGAACAGGCCGTTCAGGAAGTCCAGGTACTGCCCGAAGAGCTGCTGGCTGACGCTCTCGCGAACAAGCACATCGTATTCGTCTATGATGATGACGAACTTCTCCCCATTCTGGGAGTAGGCCTTGAGGATGCAGTCCGCGACGGAATCATCTTCCGTGAATGAAAAGTCCGTGAACTGGGCTGAAAACTCACCGATGATTTTGTCCTGCAGGTTGTCAAGGAGCTTTTCTTTATTCCGGGAGTTCCTGTACTCGCTGTTCATGTCAATTTTTATCACGTTCAGCTTGTTCAGGTTTGACTCAAAGCTCTTGTCTCCGCTTATCTTGTAGGGAGCGAACAGCTCGCGCGAGTCGCAGCCCTTGGAGTAGTAGGCGGACAGCATGTTGCCCGCTATCGTCTTGCCGAAGCGGCGGGGACGGGACACGCAGATGTAGGTGTTGTCAACTTCCATGAAGCCGTTCAGCACGCTGATCATCATCGTCTTGTCCACGTAGATTTCCCGCTTGGTCGTCCTCGTGAAGTTCTCGTTGTTCGGGTTCAGGTAGATTCCCATGCCGCTGTCCTCCTGCGGACAGTATAGCACAGATGCGGGGAACTGTACAGGGAGCGGAAAATCTTTCCGACCCGTAGCCCCCCTACCTGCAGCCACTGGTTGCCCTCGCTAGCCGGGCAGTTGCCAGGTGTTGGGGGGCAGACTTGCATTTGTCCGGCACAGCTGAGACTAGGGAAAACAGCAAGAAAAATGCTACAAATAGCAAAAATTTGCTAATCACTCTTGAATTTTCACTTTATATTATTCCCGAAAAATTGCAGGATCAAAAGGAGTATCCCAAGGAGGACAAAGTATGTGCATGCGTTTTGAACTGACCCCTGAAAGGTTGCACCAGATTGAGGCAAAGCTGCAGCGCCGCCTGCGGCATCCCCGGCCGAAAGGCCCGGCTTTGCGTAATTATCTTGATGATGAGGATGAGCCGTCGCATGACGAGCTGAAGTATGACGACAAGGGCTTTTGCATAGAGGACGGCAGGCTGCTCCGCTATAACGGCGATGATGATGCCGTCAGCATCCCGGAGGGCGTGACGGAAATCGGAAGCCGTGCGTTCAGTTACTGTACGGCCCTTGCGTCGGTCACTATCCCTGACAGCGTGGCGAAAATCGGTTACAATGCATTCGAAGGCTGCGCGTCGCTCAAGTCTGTCACCATTCCTGAGGGCGTGACGGAAATCGGGTCCGGCGCGTTCCTCGGCTGCCTTGCGCTCGCATCGGCCAGCATCCCGGCGAGCGTGACCAGCATCGGCAACGGCGCGTTCATCGTCTGCAAGTCGCTTGCGGAAATCCGCTACGAAGGCACCACGGAGCAGTGGAAAGCCGTGGAGAAGGGCGGGGACCTGAATGCCGGGGGCCCGGCACAGCAGGTAACCTGCACGGACGGCAACGTGGAGCTGGAATAAGGAGGAATTATGATTTTTGAGAAACTGCCAAAGGCACATCCGAACGACAGGGAACATCTTTTTGCCGTCGCGGATTGTATGACCAAGTTGTCTGAAAAAGCCAGGCGGGAGGGAATCCTTGCATTGGAAGAGTGGATTGACGATGACGATTTCCTGCCGCCCAGCTGCGGGAAGCTGGAGGATTTCCTTTTCAGGCAGATTGTGCGGATGATGGTTGACGGCTGTGACGCGGAGCTTATCGTCGAGTTCTCAAAGAACTATGTCTTGTCGATTGACGAAAGCGAGCCGGCTCTGCTCGCGCTTATGCTTGGGGCAAGGGCTGTCCTCGCCATTCAGGAAGGCTACAACCCGCGCGTCCTGGTCATGATGCTTGCTTCCATGATGGGGCACCCGCTCTGCGAAGCATACATCGAGACCCGG
Organism: Treponema sp.; assembly: GCA_017450845.1. Lineage (GTDB taxonomy): Bacteria > Spirochaetota > Spirochaetia > Treponematales > Treponemataceae > Treponema_D. Next base: position 16,893 of record JAFSSU010000016.1, on the reverse strand, counting down.
CTTACAGAAGACTTGTAAGGACGGAGCAACATGAAGCTGTATGACAAACGGCCACGATTCGTTCCCTGCACCAAGCCGGACGATAAAGCACATCTTTTTGCCGTGGCGGACCTCATGGTGTATATGTGCGGAACGTCATGCCGGTACGGGGCAGCTGTTTCTGTCGCAAGCGGCAAAGACAGGCACAGCTTCATCAGCCTGCTTATGCTCGAAGCGTTTCTTGACGGAGGGACGCTCAATCTGGCGGAAGATGAGGATGCCCTTACGGGGACGGAGCGATTCCTTTTCTCCCGGCTCCTCAGGATGCTCACCTGCGGGAACAACGAAAATGAGCTGATCGATTTTGCCCGCTGTTACCTGGATTCCCTGGAGCCTTCAGGACAGCTGACGCTCCCGCTGCTCGTCGGGGCTGAAGCCATTGTTGCCATGAAAACGGCGGAGCTTTCATATTCCGTCAATCCGTACACGTATATGGCATACTGTCTTGGCGGCATAATGGGGCACCCGTTCACGGAAGAGTACATCAAGGACTTCAAGAACGGGGCTTTCTCTGGCAGCGATGACTACTGCAAGCGCGTCAATGCGCTGTTCCCCGAAACGGAACTGCTGCGGAAGGAGAGGCTTTCACAGCTTGAGAAGGAACGGCGGAGAAAGACTGTCAATTGGATTTCTGATGCGCAGGCTTATCCGGGCGGCGAGGCTTCTGAGTCCTACAACACTATCGAGCCGTTTGCCGTGCAGGACGAAAAGACAGGCGGAACAGTGTGCTTTACCGACCTTGAGAAGCTGAGCGATGCAGAGATGGAGCTGCTGATGAAAAAACTGGGCAGCAAGGACATTGCGATGTCACTCTCGCCCAAAAACGTGCTCTGCGTCCGTGCAAAAGCCTTCCTGAATACGCCAAGCACGGTCGCAGAAAAATATCAGCTCCAGCTGTGCCGGTGGGCAACGAATCCGATGTATGCAGGGGAAGTAAGGTCTGCGCAGAAAACGATGCTTGAAGCTGCGCTTGAGCTGATTCATTCTGACAAAGTACTGCCGCAAAAAGCAGGCGATGCGTTCATCCGCTGCTATAACGCGGATGAGGAAACCGTCGGTGATGAAAAGCTGCCCTGCGACATCGGCGAAGTGAGCGTTATGGCTGGCGGAAAAATCGGAAAGCTCTGTTTTACCGATCTTGCCGGCATAGATGACCGCGACATGAGGAAAATCCTGCGCGAGGTTCCTGCGTACGGTCTGGCGCTTGCCCTTGTGCCCAAAAGCGCGGTCAACGTTCGCCAGAAAGTCTTCAGCAATATGTCCAAGCGGGCAGCTTCCATGCTGCTGGAAGACATGTACACCTTCAAAAAAGTCAAGACAGCAGATGTGATGGACAGCCAGCAAAGGATGCTGTCCGTCGCGTGCCGCCTGAGGGATTCCGGGGAAATCCTGTTCCCGGGCGAGACGTGGGATGACGGCGATGACCCTGACTGGTTAAAGGGTCTGAATGATTTCATTGCTGAATTTGAGGCGCTGCCTGAAGAAGAGAAGCAGAAGGTGCTGGGCAAATCAGACAAAGCAAAAAAACGATAGCGGTGTCCTGGGCTAATTCCGGCACACACAAAAAGCGTATGAGGAGGAACTATGAGTAAGGAGGAAACGATGTCTTTTCTCAAAGAGCTCAAGGCATGGCGCGACAGGAAGCGGTATCTCTCTCGCGTGGTGGAGTTCATAATCATGCTGGCAGGAAAAGCCCGTCGCATGGGAATCCTTGCGATTGAAGAATACATGTACGACGGCAAGGACCTGCCACGCGGCTGCGGAAAGCTTGAGAAATTCCTTTTTACGCAGATGCGCAGGATGATGACCAGCGGTGCGGATGACAAGGAGCTTTCGGACTTTGCGAAGAACTACATTGAATCGCTCGGGGCAGGCGATGCGGATGAGCAGGCCATGCTCGCGCTCAAGATAGGCGCGGAGGGCCTCATTTACATTGTGCGCGGCGCAAGCGAGGACGATATCGAGGGCCACCTTAAAAAGATGATGAAGCAGCCCCCGAAAAGCGTCGCAATCAGCGGCAGCCCCGCGAAGCGTCTGGGCAAGCTGCCGAAGCCTCGCGCCACGCCGGACGGCACGCAGCATCTTTTTGCCGTGGCTGATTTCCTGGCCTACGTGTGCATAAAATCCTGCCGGCTGGAAAAACGCACGCTCAGGAACGGCTATGAGACAGATGTTCTCCGCCCCCAAACACCCCTGCTCGCCGCGTTCCTTGACGGCGGTAAGCTCTGCCTGCCGGAAGAGGAGAACCCCCTTACGCCAGCGGAGGAAGCGCTTTTCTCCCAGCTGCTGGATATGCTTGCCTGTGGCAAAGAAGAAAAGGATGTGATTGCGCGTGCCAACAGGAGGCTTTCCGCCCTTGCGTCAGGCGGGCAGCTGACGCTCCCCCTCATGGTCGGAGCGGAAACAATCGCAGGCATCAGAAAGCTGGAGCTTCCGTCCTATTCCACGTATGAAAACATGGCGTACCGCCTTGCCGGAACAATGGGGCACCCCTTCTGCGAGGAATATCTTGGATGGCAAGGGGGAAACAACTGCCTGCCCGACCACCGGGAGCGTATCCTCGGCCAGTTCGCAAAAATGGAGGAGCTGCGCACACAGAAGGTCCGGCAGATGGAGGAGGACTGGCACAAGGACATTCCTGCCAAAGACGTGCTCGTCCGCAAGAAGTAGCGGGCGCGGGGCAGTTTACAGCAGGCGTGCTAGGCCAAGCACAGGCTCCGCTTCCTTGAATTTTTTCTTTATCCCCTGTATAATTAGCAGCTATGCCACAGGGAGACAACCCGCTCATAATACAGTCAGACAGGACACTGCTGCTCGACGTCCACGCCCCCAGGGCCAAGGAGTGCGCGGCGGCCCTCATTCCCTTCGCGGAGCTGGTAAGCTCCCCGGAGCACCTTCACACCTACAGGATAAGCCCCCTCTCCCTCTGGAACGCGGCGAGCGCGGGGTTCACGAGCGACAAGGTCACGGAGACGCTGGCGGAATTCTCCCGCTACGAGATGCCCCAGGCGGTGACCGCATGGGTCAGGGAGACGGAGGGCCGCTTCGGCAGGCTCAGGCTGGTGCCCGGGCCCGTGACGGAGAAGGACGGGATCAAGGAAGAGCAGCTCTACCTGGTCTCAAATTCACCCATCATCTACAAGGAAATAGCGGCGAACCCCGTGGCAAGGAAGTTCCTCATTGAAAGCAGCTGCTCCCTGCCGGAGGACCAGGCTGCCACGTACAAGCTCAGCGATGTCGAGAAACAGTTCTGCTTCCTCCTGAACCTGACCGACCGGGGAATCGTCAAGGAGAAGCTTTTGCAGCTGGGCTGGCCGGTCAAGGACGACGTGCCGCTCCGGGACGGAGCGCACCTGGACATCCGCCTCCGCGAGACCTGCCTCTCGGGCCAGTCCTTCCAGGTACGCGACTACCAGAAGGCGGCGGCGGAAGCCCTCGTCGGCAACAGGGGGAGCGGGACAGGCTTCGGCACGATCGTACTTCCCTGCGGGGCGGGCAAGACGATCGTCGGAATGGAGATTATGTCCCTGCTCCAAACGAACACCCTCATCGTCACGACGAACATCAGCGCGGTACACCAGTGGATAAACGAGATCCTTGACAAGACGAACCTCAGCGCGGACCAGATAGCGGAGTACACCGGCGAGCAGAAGACCATAAAGAGCGTCACCGTCGCGACCTACCAGATACTCACGTGGAGGGCCGACAAGGACAGCCCCTACCCCCACTTCGCCCTCTTCCGCCAGAACGACTGGGGTCTGGTCATCTACGACGAGGTGCACATGCTGCCCGCCCCGGTCTTCCGCGTGACGGCGGAGCTGCAGGCGGTCAGACGGGTCGGCCTCACGGCGACGCTCGTCAGGGAGGACGGCTGCGAAGGACAGGTCTTCTCCCTGGTCGGGCCCAAGCGCTACGACGTTCCCTGGAAGGAGCTTGAGAAGAACAAGTGGATTGCGAGCGCGATCTGCATAGAGATCCGCCTGGACATGCCGGAGTCCACGGAGATAGAGTACGCGGTCGCCGGGGCACGGGTCAAGCACCGGCTGGCAAGCGAGAACCCCGCCAAGCTCGGCGTAGTGACCCAGCTCGTACAGAAATACCCTGAGGACAAAATTCTCGTCATAGGCCAGTACCTGGACCAGCTCAAGGACATCTCTGTCGCGCTCAAGGCCCCGATCATAACCGGCAAGACCCCGAACGCGGAGCGCGACCAAATTTACGCGGACTTCCGGCAGGGGAAGATAAAGGTCCTCGTCGTCAGCAAGGTGGCGAATTTCGCGATTGACCTGCCCGATGCGAGCCTTGCGATTCAGGTCAGCGGGACATTCGGCTCCAGGCAGGAGGAAGCGCAGCGTCTGGGCAGGATTCTCCGACCCAAGGAGCGGACGAGCCGATTCTTCACCCTCATCTCCAGGAACACGGTGGAGGAGGACTTCGGCGCGAACAGGCAGAAATTCCTTGCGGAACAGGGCTACGCCTACCGCATAGTACGATACACGGACGAATCAAGCCTGGACCAGGTTGACGGTGAGGAACAGGCTGCCTTATGTCAGGGGGAATCTTGATGATTACGGAAAAGGAAAAAGACAAGGCTGCGAAGGACAAGCAGTCCGCCAGGGTGGAGAAGGTCCTTGCCTGGAGGAAATACATCGCCACGCTCGCTGAGGAGGAGTTCTTCGACATCATCCGCATATACCTCGGAGAAGTGCCGACCCCCTACAACAAGCAGGACCTGGTAGAGGAACTGAGCGCCTTCCTCAGGAAAGAGGAGAACAAGAACGGAATCATCCGGCTCCTGAGCGGCATAGACCTGAAACTGCTCGCCGCAGTCAAATACATCCCCAGGGCGGACGTGGACAAACTGGAGGGCTTCTTTTCCCCCGCTATGAGCAGGAAGCAGATAGAGGCCCACGTGGACAACCTGATACAGAGGCTCCTGCTGTTCTACACGGGCGGGGACGAACGGAGGCCCGACTACCTGAGCGTCACCCCCCTGCTGGAGGACAAGCTCCTGGAAATCCTAGACATAGACATCCTCCTCCCCTCCTACCAGGGCAAGGCGGACGTGATGGCGGAGTCCGATGCGATGGACGAGGGAAAAGTCGCGTCGCTGATTTCATATGTCCTTGCCCACCCCGACCTGTGCAAGGCGGACGGAAGCTTCAAGAAGAAGAACGGGGAGGAAGTCGCGGAGAGGTTCGGTGACGTCGCCCAGATGCAGTGCCTCCTGACATCCCTCCGGAACCTGGGCCTGTTCACGGAGACCACGAACGGAAAGAAAATCCTGCCGGACTGGAACAAGGCGGAGAGCCTCGCGAACCTGGACAGCCAGAACCTGAGGGCATACCTGTGCGCTGCCAGCATCGGCCACCTGACGCGGAGCAGCATGTACGAGGCGGCCCAGCTCCTGTCCGACACCCTGCAGGCCGCCAAGGACAAACGCTACGGCAAGGAAGCCCTGCTCCGCCTGGCATTCCTCATCAAGCAGAACAAGCGGGGAGGGATAGACTGGGAGCAGACGGGACGATTCCAGAGCCTGATTTCACGCTCACCATGGTCCGATTCCAAGAAGCCCGAGGAGAACGTGGAGAAGACGATGGCCCAGGCGATGGACGCGGCCATCACGTTCGGCTATGTCATCAAGGACGGGACCGATGACGAGGGAGAGGACATCTACTGCGTCAATCCGGTCTTCTTCGAACGAAGCAGCGGGAAGGACAGCAAGAAGAAGGAGTCCGTGAAGCTGGATGCGGCATTCGCCTTCATGGTCATGCCCGGGCTCACGCTCCAGGAACTGCTGCCGCTGGTAAAATTCCTGGAGCTGGTCAAATACGACAAGGTCATGAGCTTCGAGATGAACAAGAAAGCCGTCATGCGCTCATTCGACTACGGCATGACCGCAGAAAGCATAAAGGCGACAATAAGCGAGTACACGGACTATCCCATTCCCCAGAACATGGACGTGACGCTCGACGAATGGTTCGGCTCCTACGGCTCGGCATCGCTCTACAAGGGCTACGTGCTCAAAGTCTCCGGCGAGAACGACATCCTCGTAAAGAGGAACCGCTTCCTGTCCCACCACATCATAGACACGCTCGGCCCAGGTCTCTACCTCCTGGACTTCTCTGACGACATAATGGCGCAGGCCGCGATAAAGCAGTGCGGGCTGGACTTCATCGGCAAGATAAAGTCCAAGGAGACAGAGAAGTTCACGTCGTCATCCTTCTTCTCCCTGGACAGGAACGACGGCAAGCTCCCCTATGGCGGCGAGGACGGCGGTAAAGGGGCGGCTGCGGGGCGGCCCCTGAAGAAGGAGCAGGACGAGCTCCTGGAGTCGCTGAGGGAAAAAGTGAACGCGATGCGGATTCCTCAGGAGCAGAAGGACGGCCTCCTGTCCCGGATTGACAGGCGGGTCATCGTCAATGAAGACCAGCTCAGGCCGGAGAGCGTCCGCTTCGAGAAGCTGGAAGCCCTGGCAATGGACTATCAGGGCAAGGTGCACGTCATAGAGAATTCCATACTGGCCAAGTGCCTGGTGGAAATCACGAGCAGCGAGGGCGACGGCATCTTCCTTGGCGAGGTCACGTCCTTCACCAAGTACGAGGGCGAGGCGGAGGTGACGCTCAAGCGCGAGGACGGCACGGAAAGGACCTTCTCGGTCAGCAAGGCATCGCTCGTGCGCAAGGTCATCAGGCAGCTCACATTCTAGTTCAAGGAAACAAATCCAAGGAGTTATATTATGGAAGAATTTGACGCGCTCAAGGACTTTCTGGAGTCCAGCGGCAAGGATATGGTGGAGCTGGAGCGGCTCCTGACATCAAGACCGGCCCTCGCGCCCGAGAGCGGGGGCGACGGGGAGCTTGAAAAGCTCTCCGCCCTTGAGGAATACCTTAAGAAGAACGGCATCACGAGGCTGGAGAGGTACGACGCGAAGGACAGCCGGGTATCGAGCGGCATACGGCCCAACCTGGTAGCGACGATTCCCGGGAACAGGGACGACTACAGCATCTGGCTCTGCGCCCACCTGGACGTGGTACCGACCGGGGCGATGAAGCTCTGGGAGAGCGATCCCTGGACCCTGCTGGAGAAGGACGGAAAGATATACGGGCGCGGCGTGGAGGACAACCAGCAGGGACTTGTCTCCGCCGTGTTCGCTGCATTCGCATTCGTCAAGCAGCACATCATCCCCGAGCACACGATAAAGCTCCTGTTCATGGCTGACGAGGAGTGCGGGTCGGCCTACGGGATGCAGTACCTCGTGCGCGAGCACCTGGACATCTTCGGCAAGGACGACCGCATCCTCATACCGGACGGCGGGGACTCAAACGGCGAGACCATAGAGATTGCGGAGAAGAACATCTTCTGGCTGCGCTTCCGCACTGTCGGAAAGCAGGCTCACGGGTCACGCCCGGATCAGGGCAGGAACGCCGCCCTCGCCGCGTGCGAGCTTGCCCTCAAGGTGAACGCGATGGAGCAGGTATTCGACAAGGAGAACCCCCTCTTTGACCCGCCCCGGTCCACCTTCCAGCCGACGATGCGCGAGGCGAACGTCTCGTCCGTGAACATCATCCCCGGCGAGGACGTCATGTACGCCGACTGCCGGATCAACCCCTGCTACTCGCTCGACGAGGTCAGGAAAGAGATTTCCAAGCGCGTCAGGGACGTGGAGGAGAAGTATTCGGTAAAAATCGAAGTCTCAGAAGTGCAGGCGGAAAGTTCCCGCCCCACCCCGCAGGATGCCCCGGTCGTCAAGGACCTGGCGGACGCGCTCAAGGCCGTCCACGGCATAGAGGCCCGCTGCGTCGGAATCGGCGGCGGCACGGTCGGCGCGTACCTTCGCAACGCGGGGCTTGACTGCGTGGTCTGGTCCAGCCTGGACGAGACAGCCCACCAGCCCAACGAGTATGCGATAATCTCCAACATCATCAAGGACGCGGAGACAATCGCCTACATGGCATCCCGCCCCTAGCCCTGTCAGCGGACCTTCCCGAAGCGGGTCACCGGCCAGAAGCGGAGGGAAGCCTTGCCGAGGATGCGGCGGTAGGAGACGTACTGGGGCTCCAGGTTGGAGTAGTAGCAGAGCGAGTATTCGTCCCAGTCGGTGATTGTCTTGAGGGACATCTCATAGCTGTGCCGCATGTCCAGGGAGTTGTAGCGGTTGTCACCCATCATGAAGTAGCAGCCCTCAGGGATGTAGTTGCCCTCTCCCTGGGGGAACACGCCCATGTTCCTCTGGTCCATGTGGGCCACGTAGTTGTGCAGGGATTCCGCGTCAGCAAGCATGTTCTTCACCTGCGCGTCAGCCCGCACGTCGGCAGCCCCCATACCGGACGCGTCAAGAGACGCAATCCTCACGACCAGGCGGCCCACGGCAAGCTTGAGCATCAGGTTCAGGCGGAAGCATGAGTCATCGTAGAGGTTCTCTCCGATCAGGGCCTCCTCATCGGAGGGGTCGGCCTCAGAATATGAGGAGAAATCCCTCATCCCGCTTTCCCAGGATGTCATGAAAGCCTCGAACCATGCGGCCCCGGACGGGGACTCGATGATTTTCAGGGCATTGTCGTATATGTCCCGGAAGAAGTGGTACTCGTACCTGTCGTAGTCGGTGAACAAGGAGCCGAATTCCAGCCCCCAGCCTCCCTCATGCGCTCCTTCGGGGCAATAGCTCCTGAACTCCAGCGCAAGGGCATCACATTCATCCCTCACTGCCTCCAGGTCCAGCTCCCGCCGCCTCCGCTCCACGGAGAGGGTGTTTTCAACCTCTCCCCTGCTCATGGGAAGCCACTGGATGCGGGACTTTACCCCGTCAGGCTGTCCGTTCAGATCCCAGGCCGCCCAGGACGAGTCATCCTCCACGACATGGAAATCCGGGGAATCCTTGGTGCGGGCATAGAGCTTGCCGTCCATCAGCATCAGCTGCTCTCCGGGAACGCCCGTTATGCGCTTGACAAGGGGATCGGCCTTGAGCTCCCCGTTCTCGTCCGTGTTCGTCTTGACAAATGTCAGCGTCACCATGTAGAGGAACTGGGACAGGAAGGTCTTGACCTCGCTCTTCCTGTCGTCAGCGTAGTGGGGGTTGCGGAAAACCACGATGTCGCCCCGCTTGTATTTCTGCAGGTAGGGCAGGCCCACGTCGCTCAGGGGGAACTTGGGCCCGGCAAGGGTCTTGAACACGGCGACCCGGTCCTTTATCAGGAAGGTCGGGACCATGGACTCGGATGGAATCTCGTAGAGCTGGAACAGGAAGATATTCAGCAGGATAATCATGAACACGGCCTGCACGCCCGCATCCACCCACTCAAGCAGCTCTATCAGGAACCTTTTGGGCGCGGTGCTGCCCTTGAAGGGGGGCTTCTTGAGCCCGTCCAGGTAGAAGGCCCACTCCTTGCTGACGGCGGCGAGCTTCTTCCCCCCCAGGCAGTGAAGTATGGCGAAACTCAGTCCCGTCAGTCCCAGCCAGACAAGGCAGGTAAGAAGGTCGATGACAAAAGGCATGCCGGCCTTCCCCGACCTCCTGAGTACGAAGGCCGCGATCAGGACGAACGGCTCGTACTGGAATATGCGGATTATCGTCGGCAGCAGGCTGGCCTCGTTCCTCTTGATCAGCCTGCTGTAGGAGAGATAGCCCGTCAAAAGGGTGAAGAGCAGGGCCAGGGGGAAAGCAAGGACGGATATATCAAAAGCCGTAGGCAGGTGCAACACGGAAAAGAAGCATGCCAAGAAAAAGTTGACAAGGACCAGTCTCACTAAGTTTTCCATAGGGGGATTATAACGAATTGGGAATATCTTCACAAGTGCGGGAGGCCGGGGAAAAGCACCCGTTCCCGTGCTTTCACGCGGACGGGTGAAAGTTCCCACCTGTCCGCGTGAGACTCCTCACCCGCCCGGGTGAAACTCCCCACTCGTCCGCGTGGGACACCTCACGCGTCCGGGTGGCGGCATTTTCCATTATTGATACAAATGCCGTTACGTGCTATTATACGCCCATGAACATTTCTATTGTGGGGACGGGCTACGTAGGGCTCGTCTCAGGAACCTGCTTTGCGGAGATGGGCAACCACGTATGGTGCATCGACATAGACAAGAACAAGATACAGAGGCTTGAGAACGGGGAAATCCCGATATACGAGCCGGGGCTCGAGGAGATGGTCAGGCGCAACCACAGGGAAGGGAGGCTCGACTTCACCACCGACTACGCCAGGGCCGTGCCGGAGAGCGACATCTGCTTCATCGCGGTCGGGACCCCGCCCGGAGAGGACGGGTCGGCTGACACCCAGTACGTGCTGGCTGCGGCGGAGTCAATCGCCCGCCACATGAAGGGCTACACGATTGTCGTGGACAAGTCCACCGTGCCCGTCGGGACCGCGGACAAAGTGCGGGACAAGATAAACGGGATCATAAAGGAACGGAAGGACGCGGCCGGCGTGGAGTTCGACGTGGTGTCCAACCCGGAGTTCCTCAAGGAAGGGGTCGCTGTCAACGACTTCCTGCGCCCTGACCGCGTCGTGATCGGCTCGGACAGCGAGAGGGCCAGGCAGATGATGCTCTCGCTTTACCGGCAGTTCACGGAGAACGAGCACCCCATAATAACGACCGACATAAAGAGCGCGGAGATAACGAAGTACGCCGCCAACGCGATGCTTGCGACGAGGATAAGCTTCATGAACGAGATAGCGGCCCTCTGCGACAAGCTCGGCGGCGACGTGAAGGCTGTCCGTCAGGGAATCGGCAGCGACTCCCGCATAGGGATGAGCTTCCTTTACGCCTCCTGCGGATACGGCGGCTCCTGCTTCCCCAAGGATGTCAAGGAGCTTGTCGCGGCAGGAAAGAGGTGCGGGGTGGAGATGAAGATTGCCACTGCCGTCGAGGCGGTGAACAACGCCCAGAAGCACCTTGTCGCCGAGAGGATTCTCGCCAGGTACGGGCAGGATCTGAAGGGCAGGACCTTCGCGCTCTGGGGACTCGCCTTCAAGCCGCAGACCGACGACATGAGGGAGGCTCCCGCAATCACGATAGTGAGCGACCTCGTCGCGCACGGGGCAAAGATAAAGAGCTACGACCCCGAGGCCTACGAGATGGCGAAGAAATACCTCTCGCACATCAGCGCGGACAGCATCAGCTACGAGAAGGACATGTGGAGCGCGCTGGAAGGCGCGGATGCCCTTATCCTCGTCACCGAATGGAAGCAGTTCCGCCAGCCTGACTTCGACAGGATAAAGAGCCTGCTCAAGGAGCCGGTCATCTTTGACGGCCGTAACCAGTATGATCCCAAGACTATGGAGGAGAAAGGCATAGAGCTGCACTGCATAGGTCGGGGCAAGATATGAAAAAGACAGTCCTCGTAACCGGAGGCGCAGGCTTCCTGGGAAGCCATTTGTGCGCGAGGCTCCTGGACAGGGGCTGTCACGTAGTCTGCATGGACAACTTCTTCACGGGCAGGCCGGAGAACGTCCGCCCCCTCATGGGCAACGGCGACTTCGAGCTGATCCGCCACGACGTGACCCTGCCCTACAGCTTCTACGTGGATGAAATCTTCAACCTCGCCTGTCCCGCGAGCCCGCCCCACTACCAGCGGGACCCGATAGCGACCTACAAGACGAGCGTCCTGGGCGCGATGAACGCGCTTGAGCTCGCGGACAAGTGGCATGCGAAGGTCTTCCAGGCCTCCACGTCCGAGGTTTACGGGGACGCGCTCGTGCATCCCCAGCCGGAAAGCTACTGGGGCAACGTGAACCCCCACGGCCTCCGCAGCTGCTACGACGAGGGCAAGCGGGGGGCAGAGACCCTCTTCTTTGACTACCACAGGCAGCACGGGACGAGGATAAAGGTCGTCCGAATCTTCAACACCTACGGCCCCCACATGAACCCGGAGGACGGAAGGGTCGTCAGCAACTTCATCATACAGGCCCTCAAGGGCGAGGACATCACGGTCTACGGCGAGGGCAGGCAGACACGGAGCTTCTGCTACGTGGACGACCTTATCAGGGGCTTCCTGCTCCTGATGGACAGCCCGGAGGACGTGACCGGTCCGGTCAACCTGGGCAATCCCGGCGAGTTCACGATGCTTGAGCTGGCAGAGAAGGTCATTGCCCTGACTGGCAGCAAGTCCAGGATAACCCACATGTCCCTGCCCGGCGACGACCCCAAGCAGAGGAGGCCGGACATCAGCCTTGCGGGCTCGCTCCTGGGCTGGAAACCGGAGATTATGCTGGAAGAGGGACTCAAAAGGACCATCGAGTATTTCAAGGGAGCCATATCTGTATGAAAAAAATTTCTACCATAGTACCCGTCTACAATGAGGAGGCAAACGTTCCCCTGATGCATGCCGCCCTCTGTGAAGTCGCGGACAAGCTCCCCGGCTACGAGTGGGAGTTCGTCTTTGTCAATGACGGCTCCCGGGACGGGTCATGGCAGGCTCTGGAGGAGATTTCCCGGAAGGACAAGCGCGTAATCTCCCTGGACTTCAGCAGGAATTTCGGCAAGGAGCTTGCCCTGACCGCCGGTGTGCAGAACTGCACGGGCGACGCGGCGATTTTCCTGGACGCTGACCTTCAGCATCCCCCCGCGCTCATCCCGGAGTTCGTCAAGAAATGGGAGGCGGGGGCTGAGGTCGTCGCCAGCATACGCAAGTCCACGGAGAAGAAGTCCCCCATAAAAGACATCGGGTCCCGGCTTTTCTACCATCTGATGAGCGCGGCAGCCCCCTCCAAGCTCACCCCGAATGCCACGGACTTCAAGCTGATTGACCGCAAGGTGATAAACGAGCTGGTCCGCTTCACCGAGCACAAGCGGATGTTCCGCGGGCTCATAGAGTGGCTGGGCTTCAGGACCGAGTACATAGAGTTCGTCGCCCCGGAGCGGATAAACGGCACGGCCTCATACTCGCTCGGCAAGCTGCTCGCCCTCGCCATAAACAGCATAACGAGCAACTCCCTCTGGCCCCTCAAGGCCTTCGCCTACCTGGGGATTTTCACGAGCCTGGTCAGCTTTGTCCTGCTAGTGGTGATGATTGTCCACAACTACGTGCTCCACACGGGCATGTTCAGCTCCATCTCATTCGTCATCGTGACGAACACACTCGTGCTGGGGATAGTGCTGGTTTCAATCGGACTGGTCGCCCTCTACATCGGGCAGATACAGACGGAGGTGATAAACCGCCCCCTTTACGTCATCCGTGAGAAACTGAATTCGGAAAGCGAAAAGAACTGACAAATCCGGGCAGCCGGGGAGGCTTACCTGCCCTACTGCTTCCAGTTGGAGCGGTCGGCCTGCTTCTTGACAAAGATGCCGGAGACCACGCCCCATGCATAGATGAAGAGGGTTATCCAGCAGCAGACAGGATGCAAAAGCCAGGCCCTGAGGTCCCCCTTGCGGAAAAAGCCCGCGAGGGCCTGGACGATGACGGGAACTACCGTGACCGAGCAGAGGCAGAAGAGGACGACCTTGCCCATGCCGACGCTTGACCAGGGATACTTCCTGCCCTTATTGCCGCTGAAAAAGAGGAAGTCCCGTATGCGGCGGTTCTGCTTGCGGGCGAAAGTCCTCACGTCCGGGTAGACCAGATGGACGATTCCGTTCTTGACCTTGGCAATCCGGGTTTCCGGCTTTTCCTGAATCAGCTCCCACAGCACGTCTATGTCAAAGAGATAGTCGCCCTCAAAGCTTCCGACAAGCGCATCCCGCCTCATGCAGAAACCGTTTGCCCCGATCGTGGGCATCATCCCATGGTCGAACGCGATGGAGAGATAAGGCCCGCAGTCTTCCTCCTGATGGGGGACCTTGGTCCATGTTCCTGATACGGCACAGACGCGGTCATAGTTGCCCGCATACAGGCAGAGGGGGTCGCTCATCCCCAGCATGGCGCAGTAGCGGGTCATCGCCGGGTCATCTTTCCGCCAGGTATAGGATATCGGCTCGCTCGCGACAATCTCGCTCCTGTCGAAGGGCTGCATCATCTGCGAGAGCCAGAGCGCGTCAGGGAGGATATTGTCGGAGTCAAGGAGGCACACGACATCGCCCGTGACCTGACGGACCGCGACGGCCTTGCCCGCTTCCGCCGTCTTGAGCGGGTTGTCCAGCATCCTCACGGTGATGCCGCTTGTGGCATTGCCTCCCGCATTCTCCCAGGCCTGGATTTTTTCCCTCGTCCCGTCAGTGGAGCCCCCGTCCGCAAAGACAATCTCAATCCTGTCATGGGGGAAGTCCTGCAAGAGGATTGCGTCCATAAAGACATCCAGAGTCCTCATCGAGTTGAATACCGGCGTAACGATAGAAACAGAAAGCATAGGGGCAATGCTAACACAGAAAACAGAGCTTGTCCAGCGACGGCAAACGTTGAATTTTCTGGGAGAACGTGCTATAATAAGCATATATGTCGAAAGCTAAGACTGATTTTTCCATAAAGCAGATTGTCGTGTATCCGAGCCAAGGGGTCGGGGAAGTCATTGATATCTTCAAGAAGGATTTCAAGGGCAAAGAAGTCTACTACTATAAAATCCACATACCTGTCTCCGACATGAACATAATGGTTCCCGTCGAGAACGCGCAGAGCATGGGGATACGCAGCGTAGTGGACAAAGAGCAGGCGGAGAAGGCCATCGAGCTGCTCGGCAAGGAATTCGATCCTCCGACCTCGGACTGGAAGCTCCGTTACCAGCAGAACATCGACCTGCTGCACTCCGGTTCCGTCGAGGACATAGCGGCGATAGTCCGTTGCCTCTACCACAGGTCCAAGATAAAGGAACTGCCCGCGATGGAGCGCAAGCTCTATGAGAGCGCGAAGAAACTGCTTGAGGATGAGCTTTCCTATGCCCTCGGCAAAAGCGGCAAGGAGGTGGAGACCCTGCTCCACGCCAAGCTGGAGCCTCTCGGGGCGAAAATCGAGAAGAAGACCAGCAGCTTCTATGACGACGACGACGACGACGAGGAGTTCAACGAGGAAGCCGGGCGCGGAAGGAATTCGGATTCCGAAGAGGACGAGGATGAAGACGAGGGCGATGACGGGGAAGACCTGGACGAAGGCGATGAGTAAATGTCTCTCTTCCTGATACTGACCGCGGCGGGCTCCTCCAGCAGGATGGGGCAGACGGGAAAGAAGGAGTACCTGCCCTTGGGCGGAGGTACGGTCTTGTCCACATCACTCAAGGCTTTCCTGAACGCCTCAGAGTTCACTTCTGTCATAATCACCGTGCCGAAAGGCGGGGAAGAGGAAGCCAGGCTTGCCCTCTCCAAGGATAAAACCCTTGAGGAGCTTCCGGCCTCCCGCCGGCCTCCCGTCCACTTCGTAGAGGGAGGGGACAGCAGGCAGAGCTCCATTTACAACGCCCTCGAATTCCTGAAAGGGCAGCACCCACAGGCCGACGGGGTCGTCCTTGTCCACGATGCGGCCCGCCCCTATGTGACGGAAAGAATCGTGCTGGACTGCATTTCCACAGCCCGGAACTACGGGGCGGCGGTTCCGGCGATTCCTGCCGTGGACACACAGAAAGAAGTCGCCCCGGACGGAACGATCCGGAGGCACCTTGTCCGCAAGGACATAGCCGCCGTCCAGACACCGCAGGGATTCCAGCTCGCCCCATTCATTCTCTGCCATGAGAAGGCGCACCAGGAGGGGCTGGACTTCACCGATGACACGCAGGTCTGGGACTCCTACCCGGACTTGACGGGCGGCAGAAAAGTACACATCGTGGAAGGCGACATCGTGAACAAGAAAATCACATACCCGGCCGACATACCGGCCTCAGATGGCATCACTGAAGCAGATGGCCACGGACAGAAAGAGACCCGTATAGGAATGGGAACTGACCTGCACCGACTGGTTGAGGGGCGGAGATTCCTGCTCGGGGGGGTCGAGATTCCCGCGGACAAAGGCGAGCTCGGGCACTCCGACGCGGACGTGCTGCTCCATGCCATAAGCGATGCCCTGCTCGGGGCAAGCGGACTTGGTGACATAGGCTCATATTTCCCCCCGGAAGACGAAAAGTGGAAGGATGCGGATTCCGCAGTATTGCTTGGAAAGGTATGGGAAGACGTTCGGAAAGAAGGCTGGTCTCTGGTAAACCTGGACTGCGTGCTGGAATTCGAACGTCCCAAGTTCCTGCCCTGGCGGCAGAAAGTCATAGACTCCGTTGCCGCAATACTGGGAGTGAGCAGCAAGCAGGTTTTTGTAAAGGCAAAGACGAACGAGGGGCAGGACGCAGTAGGCTCAGGCCTTGCGATCAAAGCCTACTGCGTCTGCCTGCTTTCCCGCTAGCTCCTTCTCCGCCTTCTGGGGGGAAGGTCATCGTCTTCCTCATCTTCGTCTTCGTCATGATCCGAACTCCCCGACCCAAGCTCCAGGATGAGGCTGACCATGTTCTCCTGGATTTTCAGGGCCTGCGCTATCTCCCTGACGGACCAGCCCTGCCGCTTGAGCTCTATGACGCGCTCCCGCTGGCCAAGGGTCGGTTTGGCGGCAGAACTTATGGAAGACCCCTTCTTGCTCATCTCCCGGACGATATCATGCAGGGCTTCAAGCTGGTTGTCGGCTTCCTTTGAGATTTCCTCTATACGGTTATAGAGTTTGTCCATCTCCTCCCGCGTGGAGTCGAACTCATCGATTTTGTCGTTCGCCTTGTCGATGACCCCCTGGAGGGAATCTATCTTGGCGGCGACATCGTCAACCTTCTCGCTGTTGGCCGTGATGAACTTGACGTTGTCCTGCATCTTCTGGATTTCTTCGGGCAGCTTGTCAACCTGCCTGTTGCAGCTCAGGAGCCGCTTCTCCAGATCCGCTATCTTGCCCTGGGTCACATCGACGGTCTTGGCGACGCTGTCTATGGTCTGACCCTTTGTCTCTATACGGTCATAGCGTTT
>JAFSSU010000168.1 GCA_017450845.1 Treponema sp. | reverse complement strand
ATACCGGACGTGTCGAACGACTCCACTCCGCCGTCAGCCTCCTCAAGACTCTCCGCCTCCTCCGCAGGGGCGGGGGCTTCTCCCTCCATGCCATCTCCGCCGTCCATGTCGGGAAGCTGCATGTCGTCGCTTCCGCCCATGTCGGGAAGCTGCATGTCATCGATTCCGCCCATGTCAGGCAGCTGCATGTCATCGATTCCGCCCATATCGGGAAGCTGCATATCGTCGATTCCGCCCATGTCAGGCAGCTGCATGTCGTCCGTTACGATCTTGTCCAGGCTGTCGCCCATATCGGCCAAATCCGCCAGGTCCCCCATACCAGCCAACGCGTTGTCTTCCTCCGGGGCGACACTCTCGTCCGCCACCGGGGCCTCCTCGCTGAAAAGGCCCTCATCAAGCGCGGGCAAATCCTGGGCGGCAGCGGACTCATCCTCCGCGGCAGTCCCGCCGGAGAAATCCATGTCCGCCAAATCGCCGGCATCGAAGGTCTGCTCCCCGGCAGGGGCATCCCCGGTCTCAGGGGCAGCCTGCTCCTCCTCCTGCCGCTTTCTCTCCTCGTAGGCGGCAAGGGCACCAGGGTCAGGCTCCTCCTTAAGGTCATCGGGCAGGGTCTCGGTCAGGTCGAGCGCATCCCCGGCGGCGGCAAAGTCCGCGTCGGCAGCTCCCATATCGAAAGGAGCGGTGGCAGCATCATCTATCTCGGGCAGAGCCCCGCCATCATCAGCGACCACGGGTGCGGCGGCAGGCTGTTCCGGAGCGGATTCCTCCGGAGCCGGTGTCTCGGCCGCGCTAGCCGTGGGATCCATCGCGGAGGCAAAGTTTGCAAGGTCAAAGTCATCCTCCTCATCTTCTTGAGAGGACGCGGGGGGAGCGGCAGCTTCCGGCTGGGAGGCAGGAACATCTTCTTCTTCCTCCTCTTCCATAGGAGCAGTGCCATCGCCGCTGAAAGAAAGGAGGGAATCCAGGTCCATATCCTCTATAGGCGTGACCTCTTCTTCCTCCTCCTCTTTCTCTTCTTCAGCCGGCTCCTCAAAGTCGCTCAAATCAAAATCAGTGCCGGGATTCAGGAGGTCGGAAACATCGGGGACAATGGGAGCAGGGGCAGCCTCCGGGGCAGCCTCCTTTCCTTTGCTGGAGCCGTCATCAAACAGACCGTCAACGTTATATTTCTCGCGCTCCCTTTCAGCGGCAGCAGCCTCTGCCTGCTGGACATCCTCCTCGGAGACAAAAGGCATGCCTTCCGCAAAATCCGCGGAGTCATCGGCAACGGTAATCTTCTTGGGAATCTTGACCGTAACAGGCTTTTCTCCCCGGGCGGAGCGAATCTTAACCTCGTCACCCAAGTTCAATATATCCGAGTTAAACTGTTTCAGCTGATTTAATCCTGGCATAGCCCTATCATTATACTCCGCAAATTAACAATCTTTCAAGCTCAATATCGGAATAAAAAAAAGCCACTATAAGAAATTTCCATTGCAACAGGCGACAATTTATAATAAAGTAAGAAACATGGAGGCCGATAATATGCGTATGGATAAGAAGATATTCCATTCTACAGCCATTGCCTTGCTTCTGGCCCTCGTGCCGGTTCTTTCCGTCACCGCAGAAGGCAGGTTACCGCTCACTGACGAGGAAGCCGATTACGCGAACCTCGTGACAAGCATCAGCAAAGTCGGGGAACCATACATAAAGGACGGCTACGTCGTGTTCACGGCGGACAAGGATGCCCGCTTCGTCGGGATAGCCTTCGACTTTGAGGACTTCAACACAATACATCCATATCAGAAACACAACACATACACCGACACGGGCGAGGTCAGGAACACCGTCTTCTTCTACGCGCTCAAGCTGACCAAGGACATGCAGAAGATAAAGTACCGCATCGTCATAGACGGGCTCTGGACGCTCGACCCGACCAACGAGAACAAAGGCTTCGACAGGTCCACGGGTCTCATGCTCTCAATCTATGATGCGACAAGGGAAATCCCGCCGGCTACCGAGCAGCTCAAGGACGGGACCGTCCGCTTCGTCTACGAGGGGGAGTCCGGCAGGCAGGTGCGCCTGGGTGGCAGCTTCACGAACTGGGACAGCTGGATTTACGAGATGAAGGAGGTCCAGCCCGGGCTGTACCAGTTTGAGCTGACCCTTCCGCCAGGAACCTACCAGTACGCCTATTTCTCCGGAGTGAACACGATCGTGGACACGACGAACCCCGAGCGCTGCTACACAAAGGACGGCAAGACCGCCTCGCAGATTACGGTACGCTAGCAGCCTATGCGCTGAGGGGCGTGGGATTATCGTTCCCGCCCCCGCCATTGTCATTGTCCCCGTCAAAACCTTTTATGCATGCAATGAACATCAGTCTCTTCAAGGCCTTGACCACCGCATCCCGCAGGGATTCCGTATCCCCTGCCGAATCGGGGGACAGGGACAAGGCCCTCTCCATGAAATGGGACATCACCGGAATCGGGACGGAAGAAAGGGCAGACAGCTCATCCTCCCCGTAAGTCCGGTGCTCAAAAGGAATGAGCTTGTCGGAAGGGTAGAACCTGCATGGCCGCCAGCGCCGCCTGCCATCCTTGTCCAGCTCCCCGGAATAGCCGAACAGCCGGCAGATAAGGCAGCGGCCTCCATAGACAGTGCAGTGATAGGGGGAATCCGGGTTGAACAAAATGCAGCCGTCACCGTTGTTGAGGGAAACATGACTTCCGTCCATAAGCCTTTGTGCCAGGGGAAAATCGTTCTCCAAGATCCATGCCGCCAGGTACAGGGCCTCGCATTCCAGCAAATCAGGCTCAAAGTGGCTGCAGCAGTCACCGCATCCGTCCAGGCAGGAGAAAGACGCAGAATCCTTCCACTCCCCCTGCCGGGCCTCTATGTCAGAATAAATCCCGCCGAGCGAGTCTATGAGCTCCTTCTCGCGGGTTCCCTCCAGAATACGCATTATGTCCATACAATCTGTCCGCTAAGCAGTGTCCTTTGGTATCGTTATAGTAAAAGACGTGCCCTTGCCGAGCCCGGACTGCACGTCTATGTTCCAGCCGTGGGTATCAATGATCGTCTTGACCACGGAAAGCCCGATCCCCATGCCGCTCTCCCGGCGGGAATTGGTTCCCCGGTAAAAGATATCCCATATCCGCTTCAGGTCCTTGTCGCTGATTCCGATCCCGGTGTCGGCAATACGGATGGTCACGGCCCCGCTCGTTTCCTTCGCCTCCATCGATATGGCATCACCGTCCTTGGTGTAGCGCAGGGCATTTGAATAGATGTTCTCCAGGGCGCGGGAAAGGAGCTTCTTGTCCATCTTCACCCGGACATCCGGGGACAAATCAACGCTCGTCTTGATGACCCTCTTGTAGACCTCGGCGGTCGCCTTTGCTTCCCGCATGAAGCCCTCCAGGACAGGCTTCAGGGCCGCAAGCTCCAATCCCTGCCGCCAGTCAGTGTTGTTCAGCTTCACGTAGTTTATGAGGTCATTTATCATATCCTCAAGCTGATCCGCCTTGCTGTGTATGATGGAGAGGGATTCCTTGACCTTGTCAATGTCGGTGACGACCCCGTCAGTGATTGCCTCGGTATAGCCTTTTATGAGGGCGACCGGGGTGCGGAGGTCATGGCTTATCCCCATGATGAACTTGGTCCTCCTGTCCTGCCCGTCCTTAAGGGATGCCCGCATCGTCTCCAGGCTTTCCGAGAGGGAAGTTATCTCGTTGGCATTCCGTCCCTTGGGAGGGGCTATCTTGGTGTCCAACGCCCCCATCGCTATTTTCTGCGTGGTCTCCTCCAGGATGGTGATGGAGTCGGTTATCGTATTGGACAGGCTTATGAGGAAAATGGAGCAGACAACCTCGAACACCATCAGCGCGATGAACCCGGGCAACAGCAGGGAATGGAACACCCTGCCTTGCGTCCCTCCCCCAGCGGCCGGGCGGGCCACCTTGGCACGGCAGATGATGAGGATGCTCTGCGGGTTCAGGACGGACTCCTCCAGCCGGTGGGTTGGTCTCATGCCGAGGGACTGGAGCTGGTAATAGTAGCTCCCGCTCGTCGTCCTCAGGAACTCAAAAAGATCCACCGGGGTCATGGCCGAGCCGGCCTTAATCTCCGGGACAGAGGAGATGAGGATGGTGGAATTATAGTAAACCATCGTCTCGAGGTTCGGTGGTATTTTCTTCAGCTGCACGCCCAGCTTGTCAAGCTCGTCCCCGGATATGTCCAGCCCCTCGAGCTTCCGCACGTCCTTGTACCCTTTGAGCAGGTAACGCTGGGGGGAACTGACATACTGGAAGACGGGAAGGAATATGGCGCACAGGAGGGGAACCAGCACCATGAAAAGAATAAGAAGACTTAGCTGAGTCCGGATTTTCATTTTGCCGCCGACGTATCAGGGATTCCGCTCGAACTTATAGCCGCTGCCGAATATCGTCGTTATGTACTTGGGGGATGAAAAATCGTCCTCAATCTTCTTGCGGAGCCTCTGCACGTAGACGGCGACGGCAGTGTAGTCGCCGTACTGGTTCTTCCAGACCGCATTGTAGATTACCTCAGGGCTGAGCGGGGCACCGGCATTGCGGACAAGGTACTCCAGGACCTCGTACTCCTTTTTGGACAAGGAGATTTTCTCCGGGCCGCGCTTGAGGACGCAGCTGTTGCAATAAAGGGTATAGGGACCGAATGTCAGGGTCTCCTCTACGGAGGCCTCGGTCGCCGCCTGACGGGCAAGCTTGGCCTGGACACGGGCGACCAGGACCTTGGGGCTGAAGGGCTTGGGAACAAAGTCGTCCGCGCCGAAGCCCAGCCCGGCTATGATATCCTCGTCCGCATCGCGGGCGGAGACGATGATGACGGGTATGGTCGCCTTGAATTTCTCCCTGAACTGCTTCAGGAACTCAAAGCCGTTCATGCCGGGCAAGTTCAAATCCAGAAGCACAAGATCCGGGAGGTAACCCGCGACGAGATTCTCCAAGGCAATCTCCGCTGTCTCGCAGGGCAGGGTCTCGAAGCCGGCGTTCTCCATATACATGGAGACCAGGTCGGACATCTCCTTAACATCCTCAATCACAAGTATCTTGCTTCTCATAGCAACAGAATAATCCCAAACAGTGTTTTTTACAATATATTCAGTGTTATAACAGGATTCGATAACACTAAATTACCATGAGACCGGAGGCTTCGCCGGGGCTTTTCTCCCCTTTTCAAAACAGCTCTTTCTCTGCTATACTGGGTGCATGGCAAACTCGAAAGTCAAAACATTCGGCATACTGACCAGCGGGGGAGATGCCCCCGGCCTGAATGCCGCGATACGATCCGTATGCCGCACGGCCAAGATACAGTACGGCATGAACGCCATAGGAATAAGAAACGGCTACCGTGGCCTGGTACAAGGCGACATGTTTCCCATAAAATCCGATGACCTGGTCGGCCTCCTGACAGTGGGGGGCACGATACTCGGGACGGCCCGCGACAAGCCGTTCAAGAATCCTCTCCCCGACCCCGCGACAGGCCTGCTCCCCGTGGAGGCAATAAAAGAAAACTACAAGAAATGGGGCCTGGACGCGCTTGTCTGCATAGGCGGCAACGGGACCAACACGACCGCGAGCTTGCTCTCCAAGGAAGGGCTCAACGTCATAGGCCTTCCCAAGACGATCGACAACGACATAGAGAAGACGGACATGACATTCGGCTTCCACACCGCGCTTGACGTGGCGACCGACGCGATTGACCGCATCCACACGACCGCACACAGCCACAGCCGCATCATGGTCATAGAGGTGATGGGCCACAAAGCGGGCTGGCTCGGCCTCTACTCCGGAATAGCCGGGGGCGGGGACGTAATCCTGATACCGGAGATTCCCTATGACATAAACTCCGTCGCCCAGAAAACGATGGAGCGGCGGGATGCTGGCAAGAACTTCTCCATCATCGTCGTCGCCGAAGGGGCAAAATCCAAGGACGAGGCCCTGCTGACCAAGAAGGAATTCAAGAAAGCGAGGATGGCCATGCCCTACTCCATCGCCTACCGCGTCGCCCACGAGCTAGAGGAGGCGACCCACCTGGAATCCCGGGTGACCGTCCTGGGTTATTTGCAGCGCGGAGGCACGCCCTCCCCCTACGACAGGATACTGGCGACCCAGTTCGGGACGGCGGCGGCCCACTTCCTCGCGGAAGGAGATTTCGGAAAGCTCGTCGCCCTGCAGAACGGCAAGATAGTCGGAGTTCCCCTTGAGGAAGTCGCAGGAAAGGTAAAGAACATCCCGCTCGACCATCCCATGATTCAGTGTGCCCGCGAACTCGGAACCGGGCTGGGAGACTGACGTGTCCGGCACGGAGAACAGCTTCAACTGCCATTTCTGCCCCGTCTGCAACGGGGCCGGCTGCATAGGCGAGATGCCCGGGATGGGCGGTCCCCTTGACAGCAGGAACTTCATACACAACTGCGACGACTGGGGCGGCATAGCATTCGGAAGCGAGAAGGCGGAGCTTCCCCAGCTCCGCCTCGCGCCGATAACCGGGGCCGTGGAGAACGTCGGTTACCCGGACGAGAAGTCCTTCTACATGGACCTGATACGCTTCGCGAGCGGACGGGGCATAAAGCTCTCCATCGGGGACGGAACGCCGGACTTCAAGCTCCAGTACGGCATAGAGGCCGTGCGCGAGCAGCGGAGGCACAACCCAAACGTGAAGGCCGCGGTATTCATAAAGCCCTACCCCAACGGGAAGATACTAGAGAGGTCTGAGTGGGCGGGCGACATAGCCGAAATCTTCGGAATCGACATAGACGCGTACAACATCATAACGATGCGGAACCTCGTCCACCTGGAGCAGAAAAGCCCGGCGATGCTCCTGGAACTGAAAAAGAAGTTCAACGCGCGGGGGGCCCTGTTCGCCATCAAGGGCGTGTTCAAGCAGGAGGACATTGAGACCGTAAAAGATGTCAGGCCCGACATCATCTACGTCTCCAACCACGGGGGGCGCGTGGAGACACGGGAAGGCAGCACGGCCCGCTTCCTGGAGGAGAACGCCGCCGTCCTCAAGTCCAACTGCCACAAGCTCTGGGTTGACGGGGGCATACGCTTCAGCGCACAGATGAAGAAGGCCGCCAGCTACGGGGTGGACACGGTGCTCCTGGGCCGGCCCATAGTCAGCGCCCTATGCAGCGAGAAAGCCGGTGAAGAACGTCCGGTGCTCCAGGCCTGACCGCACGCATGACTTAAATTTTAGCTAAATTCAAAAATTTACTTTACAATTTAACTGAACAACGCTAAAATTAAGCCATGATGATGCAGAACTTTCAGGACAGGCTCGCCCTCCTCAATGCGGAGCACGAAGCCCTCATACGGATGCCGAATTCCCCGGTCTACCCAGGGAACGGCATTTTCCTTCGCTACAGGAACCCGGTCATCACGGCGGCCCACACGCCCCTTGACTGGCGCTACGACCTGAACCCAAAGACAAACCCCTACCTCATGGAGCGCATGGGCATAAACGCGGCCTTCAACGCCGGTGCGATAAAGCATGACGGCAAGTACTGCCTGGTCGTCCGCGTCGAGGGGGCTGACCGGAAGTCCTTCTTCGCCGTCGCGGAGAGCCCCAACGGAATCGACAACTTCGAGTTCAAGGGCCTGCCCATCCTCCTTCCCCAGACAGAGGACCCTGACACCAACGTCTACGACATGCGGCTGACCCGGCACGAGGACGGCTGGATTTACGGCGTGTTCTGCAGCGAGCGCAAGGACAAGACCGCCCCCAAGGGCGACACTTCGTCCGCGACGGCCGCCGCGGGCATAGTCAGGACCAAGGACCTGGTTCACTGGGAACGCCTCCCGGACCTCAGGAGCAGGAGCAGCCAGCAGAGGAACGTCGTCCTTCACCCCGAATTCGTGGGCGGCAAATACCTCTTCTACACCCGCCCGCAGGACGGCTTCATCGAGACGGGCTCGGGCGGCGGCATCTGCGCGGGATTCAGCGGCAGCATGGAGCATCCGGAGGTCACGGACGAAAAAATCATAGACCCCAAGGTCTACCATACGATAAAGGAAGTGAAGAACGGCTCCGGGGCAGTCCCCATAAAGACGGACAAGGGCTGGCTCTTCATTGCCCACGGGGTGCGGAACACGGCGGCGGGCCTACGCTACGTCATCTACGCATTCATGACGAGCCTGGACGACCCGACCAAGGTCATAGCAAGCCCCTCCGGCTACCTGATTGCCCCCGAGGGAGAGGAGAGGACCGGCGATGTCAGCAACGTCGTGTTCACGAACGGAGCTATTGCGGACGACGACGGAAGGCTCCTCATCTACTACGCCTCAAGCGACACCCGGCTGCACGTCGCGGAAAGCACGGTGGACCGCATGACAGACTACTGCCTGAACACGCCTGCGGACAGCCTGACCTCGCGCGGGCAGGTGGAAAAACGCCTTGCCCTCATCGAGGCAAACCGCGCACTGAAAGGCTAGACCAGACGGGCTTCCCGCATCGCCCCGCGGATTTCCGATGCCGTGAAGCCCTTTCTGAGCAGGGAACGGAAGAGCTTGTCCCGGTCCCTGCATGTCTTCATGCCGCGTGCCAGGGCCTTCCTGCATAAAAGGCCCTCGTCGTTCTCGGCAAAGAACTCGTCGAGGGCGGCGGCGGCATCGTCCCTGCCGATTCCCCGCGCGGCAAGCTCCGCCCCCAGACGGAGCCGCCCCTCCGCGTGGTCGATTGCCCGGCTGCGGAGCCAGGCTCCCGCAAACCTCCTGTCGCTCAGGTATCCCCTCCCCTCCAGATAGTCCAGGGCCGCCTGGATGTACTGCCAGTCCAGCCCCTTCCTGGCAAGTTTGGCGGACAGGGAAGCCCGGCACTGCTCCGCCCGCGCCAGATAGGACATAGCCAGCGTCTCGGCGGAATACGCAAGGGAAGCGGAAAGCAAATCCGCATACTGCTCATCGGAAAATTCAACGGAAGAGTCCCCGGAAAAAGACAGGGCGCGGCAAGCACGCTCCAGAAGGTCGGGGGAAAGGCAGGAAAGATAGTCTTCGCGCAAAAAAAAGGCAGACCCATCCGGCGGAGTGAGTTTCCACACGCCGGGTGAAGCCTGCTCTGTTTCGCGTATCAACATGCGAAAGGGAAATGTATCCTTAGCGCTTGCTGAACTGGAAGCGCCTGCGGGCACCCCTCTGGCCGTACTTCTTGCGCTCGACCATACGGGAGTCGCGGGTCAGGTAGCCGTTCGCCTTGAGGGCGGTGCGGCAGTTGGGATCGACCTGGGTCAGGGCGCGGGAGATTCCGTGCAGGCAGGCCGCAGCCTGTCCGTTGAGTCCGCCACCCTGAACGTTGATAAGGATATCAAACTTAGAATCGTTCGAGGTGACGAGGAGGGGCTGATGGACAAGGCGGACTTCCTCATCGGTGGGGAAATACTCCTTCACGTCCTTTCCGTTCACAACAATCTTTCCGCTTCCCTCGCGCAGAAACACGCGGGCGACGGCGGTCTTCCTTCTACCAGTTCCAATAGCTATGTTCGTTACCACGGTAAACTCCTTTTAACTCAAACTTCCAGAGGCTTGGGGTTCTGGGCGACATGGGGATGCTCGCTGCCAGCGTAAATCTTGACGTAGTTCACGAGCTTGCGTCCCAAACGGTTGTGGGGAAGCATTCCCCAGACAGTCTTCCTGAGCGGCTCGGTCGGCTTGCGGGCAAGCAGGGAGTCGAACGACTCGCTCTTGAGCCCGCCGACATAACCGGTGTAGTGGCGGTAGAGCATATCCTTGCCCTTGTTTCCGGAAACGACAACCTTGTCAGCGTTGATGACGACGACATAGTCCCCGCACTCCTCGTTCGGCGTGTAGGTCGGCTTGTTCTTGCCACGGACAGTCGCGGCTATGACAGCGGCGACACGTCCCAAAGTCTTGCCTGACGCATCGATGATGTACCAATCGTGCTTCGTCTCGCCGCCCTTGTTGAAGACGGTCTGAAATTTCTTACCTTTCTCGTCCATGTTATATGTACCTTCAAATAAAACTTCTGGCAACCGGAGCCTTGCATCCTGCCTCGGTATGCCTGCAGACAATGAGCAGTTGTCTGCAAAATGTACGGGGTAAAAAACTATAGCATTTTATTCCCCGTTTAGTCAAGGGCTTATTTGAGCAGGCTGCCCAAAAGGCTGACGGCGGCCCCAGCCAGATCCGCCTTGCCGTTGCTGCCTGGCTTGGCCGACCCGGGCTTCACTGTCGCTCCGGACTGCGAGGAAGTGCCAGCTCCAAGGAGTCCTGAGAGCAGGCCGCCCATGTTGCTTGAGACCACGCTGCCCAGAAGGGCCGCGACCGCGCTGGAATTCGAGGAGGAGGCGTTGGTCTGCTGGCCCAGGACGCTCAGAAGGAGCGGGGCGGCGGCGGCGAGGATGGAGCCGACCTTGGCCTTGTCCACGCCGGATTCCTTGGCGACCGCGTTGGTCGTGCTCGCCGTCTTGGAACCGAGCAGGTGGGACAGGATTTTGGCCCCGTCCGAGAGGTCAATCTTGCCCGGCGAGTCGGCGGCATGGGCGGTCAGGGCCTGCAAAAAGCCCGCCGCTGTGGAAGACCCGCTCGCCTGTGCGCTCGCCCCCTGCAAAAGGCTCGGAATCGCGCTCGTCAGGACTTTCTTGACATCGGCGGTAGAAGCACCGGACTCCTTGCCGATGTTCTTGATGTTGGAGGAGCTCAGCAGGGCTGTCAGAATCGAAGAAGTCGCGTCGGCCATATCACTTGCCCTCCTCAGACTTCGCCTCTTCCTCCTCGGCCATAGCCTCGCGCTTGTCCTTTATGTCGGCAATCCCGATGAACACGGAGACAAGACCGATGAATGCGGCGAGGACGGGCGCACAGCCCTTCAGGAAGGCGACGACCGCCGCCCCCCACGCCAGCCCCATCGGAAGGCAGGCGAACACGCAGAACAAAATCAGAATGATACCTATGATAAGTGCGGCCATCGTACAATACCTCTACTCAAAATGACTATGTTTCCTGCCATTATATTGACTTGTCTGCATTTGGGCAAGAGAGCCGTGGCCAAATGCAGCACCAAGCCATGTGCATGCCCCGCACCAATGGGGGACATTCACTTCCTGTCCAGCTCAGCCTTGATGCGGTCCTCCCAGACAGTGCCCTTGTAGCACTCCAATGCTTCCTTGAGGGCAGTCCGTT
The DNA here is from genome assembly GCA_017450845.1 of Treponema sp. Classification (GTDB taxonomy): domain Bacteria; phylum Spirochaetota; class Spirochaetia; order Treponematales; family Treponemataceae; genus Treponema_D. The sequence continues at coordinate 1,130 of JAFSSU010000168.1, read as the reverse complement.
TCATGGAGGCGGAAGAATGGCGGGGATTTTCAGTCAGCTGTCCGCTCTGGTCAGTCTTCAGGGCATCGTAGCAGCCAAAGTAGTACAAGCCGGGTTCTGTGGGAAGGTTGATTATAATCAGGCTGTTGTCCTCGGAAAAAGTTTTCTGCCAACTGTAATACCTGAAACCCTTGCCGTCCCAGCTGTCCCAGTAACGGAGCATGTACACGGAACCCGGTTTGACAGGCTCGGACACAAAGAACTGCACGCCGTCAAGCTCCTGGTCGCTCCGTGCCTGCTCCGGGGCAATCTCGGCAAATATGTAGTCGTTCCTGTAACTGTTGAAGCCACCGTAGAAGACAACGGAATCATCCGGGGAGCCGGCAATCTTTTTGTAGTCAATGACGCGGGAAGGCCTGTTGTCCTTCCAGTCCGCCTTCTGGAGCGTGTAGTGGTTTTTACAGGCGGCATCCAGAGCTTTCTGAGCCTGCTCAAGGCTGTCTCCAAGCTCCATGCCCGTGACGGCAAAGTCATCGCCTTCCACCGTGTAGCTGAAGTCCCCAAGGTACAGGGCTTTTGCATCCTCCGGGATGTCGAAGTTTATGGCCACCGGGAGCAATGTGGCCAGCTTCCGGTTTCCGTAGAAATAGTAATAGAGCTGCCTCAGCTCTATATGGCGGTCGTCCGGAAGGGGGTAGGACATGTAGAAGTAATCCCCCGCCGTGAACATCGTGTAGTCGTGATGGATGCCCGCGGGATCCACAAAGTAGCGGGACTTGTACAGGGGTGCCGTGTAGATGTCCTTGTTTTCCAAATCCTTCTGCTTGAGGTTGCGGGACTTGGCAAGGAACTCCATGTTCATCTTTGTCTGCACCGTCACCCTGCCGACAAGGAGTATCTCGTCCTCCCCCGGCTCATGGAACACGCCGTTCCAGTTCCTGACGGACTTGCCCTCTTTTTTGGAGCGGCGGCCGGAATTTATGGTGACGTTCACGCCCCCGACACCCACCGACACTCCCGCCGCAACCGCCGGAAGCGCGGCGGACAGAGCAAAAAGAACAAGCAGAACCGCCCCTTTCATTCCTCGTCTCCGTCCAAATCGTCCGACTCTGAAAGCTCCGGCCCGGCAGAATCAGAGCCAGAGGACTTGT
>JAFSSU010000015.1 GCA_017450845.1 Treponema sp. | reverse complement strand
TGAGGATACGGGAGCGGGCAACCACTACAACTGTCCGATCGTGACGAGTTACCCCGAAGTGCTCCGCAACAACGTTGATGAGCTCAGGCAGGATACGTCAATTCTCTTCATGAATCCCTTCCTGCCGATTTTTGACAGGGAAGGGCTGGCGGTCCGCCTGTATGAGGAGCTGTCTCCGCATTTCACGTCGATTACCCGCTCCCAGGTGAAGGAGGCCGTTGATGCCGCCTGGGCAGAGCAGGAGCAGTTCAAGAGCGAAGTGCAGGAAAAGGGCGAGGAAGCGATTGAAGAAATCATCCGCCGCGGCGTAAACGGCATTGTCCTTGCCGGGAGACCCTACCATCTGGATCCCGAGATAAACCACGGCATTCCCGAGATGATAAGCGGACTGGGACTTGCCGTCTTTACCGAAGATTCCGTTGCCCACCTGGGCAGCATTGAGCGGCCGCTCAGGATTGTTGACCAGTGGGTCTACCATAACCGCCTCTACCGGGCTGCCTCCTTCGTGACGGGCATGCCGAATCTGGAACTCGTGCAGCTGACCTCGTTCGGCTGCGGTCTGGATGCGGTGACGAGCGATCAGGTGGACGAGATAATGAAGGCGAAGAGCCGGACCTATACGCTCATAAAGATTGACGAGGTCAATAACCTTGGTTCCGTCCGCATCCGGATCCGGAGCCTGATTGCTGCCGTTAAGGCCCGGCAGCGGAACAAGACGGTGCTTCCCGTGAAGTCCTCCGCCTACAAGCGGCAGGTATTCACGAAAGAGATGAAGTATTCCCATACGATTCTCTGCCCGCAGATGAGCCCCATCCACTTCCGCCTGCTCCAGAAGGCTTTCCAGTACTCCGGCTACAACATGGTCGTCCTGGGCTCGCTCGACCCGAAGGCGGTGGACATTGGCCTCAAGTACGTCAACAACGATGCCTGCTACCCTTCGATTCTCATCGCGGGGCAGATGATAGCCGCCCTGCAGAGCGGCAAGTATGACCTGAACAACACGAGCCTGATGATAACGCAGACCGGGGGAGGCTGCCGGGCGACCAACTACATCGGCTTCATCCGCCGCGCTCTCAACGACGCGGGCTTGAGCCATGTCCCGGTCATCTCCCTGAGCGCCCAGGGATTCGAGAAGAACCCGGGCTTCAAGATTACGCCCTTCCTTCTGTCCCGCTCCATGCGGGCCATGATGGTCGGCGACGTGCTCATGCGCTGTCTCTACCGGGTCCGCCCCTACGAGGCCGTGCCCGGCAGCGCGAACGCCCTCTACGAGAAGTGGAGCGGGCGGGCCGAGATAGTCCTGAAGAACGTCAACACCTTCAGCTACCATAAGCTGATACACGGTATCATAAAGGACTTTGACACGCTCCCCCTGTTGCCGATAAAAAAGCCGAGGGTCGGCGTGGTCGGGGAAATCCTCGTCAAATTCCATCCGACGGCGAACAACAAGATTGTCGAGACCATAGAGAGCGAGGGGGCGGAGTGCGTCATGCCCGACCTGGCGGACTTCTTCTTCTACTCGTTCAGCAACGGGATTTTCCGCCATGACAAGCTCGCCTTCCCGAAGCGGACGGAGACGGTCGCCCGCTTCCTGGTCTGGTTCCTGGAGCGTTACCGGACCTTCATCAAGCATGAGCTCCGCCGCAGCCGCCGCTTCGAGCCGCCCGCCATCATCTATTCCCTGATGAGGGGGGTGGATGACATCGTCCAGCTCGGTAACATAACCGGCGAAGGATGGTTTCTGACAGCGGAGATGGTGGAGCTGATAAAGTCGGGAGTGTCCAGCATAGCCTGCGTGCAGCCCTTCGCATGCCTCCCCAACCACGTGACGGGCAAGGGGATGATAAAGGAGCTGCGCCGCCGCTACCCCGGCACGAACATCTCGGCGATAGACTTTGACCCCGGTTCGAGCGAGGTCAACCAGCTGAACCGCCTGAAGCTGCTTCTGAGCAATGCGCCTGCCGGCCGCCACCCCGACGAGGGTGACGACGGGCTTATCCATAACCGCGACGGGAGCACGGTCAAACCCGAGGTCAGGCTTGCCGAGGGGGGGAGCGGTTTTGCCGATCCGGAGCCGGTAAGCGAGAGCGAGATTCCCGCTACCGGGACATAATTTGGGAGTATAGAAATGAAACTGAAGCTTTTGCCTTTGTTTGCCTTGACGGCAGTGTTTGCGGCCCTGCCCGCGTTCGCCGGCTTTTCCAGCTACGGCATCCCGGACTCGTCGGAAATCCGCGGGGAGATAGTCTCCTCATGGCTCGAGGCTCCCGCCGCCCTCATCCGGGGCAAGAACGCGGAGACTTACGACGACGGCGCGGGCCACAGCTTTCAGGTCCGGCTGGACGGACTTTCGGACTCCGACCCTTCCTACAAGATTATCGTCGCCCCAAAGTCGGTCATACCCGTCCGGCACATAGGCGGGGGAGCCTCTGAACGGAAGGGGGAGGACATCGTCTACACGGAGGGGACTGCCGGGACCTGGGTGCTCTACCGCGACAAGAGGACCGACAAGGCCTCCAAAATCCGAATCTACTTCAACGCCGACCCCGGGGTCTACCTGGAGCTGCGCAACGGCGAGAACAAGACCTATGCGGACATGGTCCTCTACGACTGCTACATGGTCCGGTCCGTGCCTCTCGGCGTCAGGTTCAAGAAGCTCTATACGATGTCGTTCGACGAGATCCAGGCCCTGACGCGGAAGTCCCTGCCCTGGGCCTCCGTCAAGGTCGTCCCCGGCCAGTACCACCCGGTGCTCCAGATGGCCGCGGTCATACGGAGCTGCCTGCCCCGAATCGTCTATGCGCATGACGCTGCTTACAACGAGGCGGGAAAGCTCTACTCGCTGCAGCTGAACGAGCCCTATGACCTGGTCGAGGCTGCTGTTCGCGCCAACCCGTCCTTGGAAAACGTCCGCCGAACCGATCCGACCCTGGAGACCGTCTTCTGCGCCGATCCGTCACTGGAGGCTGCCCGCCGGGCCATCGAATCGGATAGCGGACTTGTTTTAAGTTCGGCAGGCTTCGTCAAATGGGTCGCCGACGGAATCGTCGAGCCGGCCACCGGAAGCTACACGAACCTGGGGAACATGGTTGCCCCGACCGTCAACTACAGCAGCCTGGGCAAGAGGGGCGTGATTTCCCAGACCTGGAACCTGTCCCTGACCCTGGACTGCTGCCGGAACCTCGCCGTGGACGCGCTGAACGCCCGCTCGACCAAACGGAGCTACCGCTACAAGATGGGGGCGAGCGACGTGACCGGCGTGGACGTGACCGTGGAGCCCTTCGTCTCCGACATCGTGGATGACGGGGAGCTGCGCTCGGTCGGTTACATCAAGGACACGGGCTATTCCGTGATCGAGCTCAAGAGCCTGCTCTATGTCCTCGCCGTCACGGAGAGCCAGTACATCTATTTTGCCGCCATAAAGAGCGGCTCCAAGGCCGGGGATTCCGTGTTCAACAACTGCGCGGTGCTGATGCCCTTCTTTGATGACGACGGCAAGTTCGGCTGCACCGTCTTCGAGCAGGGCAAGGAGTACTCGCTGGACGCGTTCATCGAACTGCACCCCGACTCATACATACACCTGAACAGGGTCAAGTCGAGCGACTTCTTCAGCCCCATGTACAAATAACTCAGATAACGCAAGGAAAAAAAGATGCCTGATATAAAGGATTCGTTCCAGTCACTGGTGGCCCTCGCTTTGGGGGAGTACAAGGCAAAGAATGCATTGGGAGGGGACGACGTTTCCGCCATGCAGGTCAGGGTGGAAGTCCCGCCCAAGCCCGAGATGGGCGACCTGGGGGTTCCGATGTTCCCCTTCGCCAAGGCCTTCCGCAAGGGGCCGCCGGAGATTGCGCGGGCTGTCGCGGACATAATTTCCTCGTCCCACGCTGACGAGGCCGCCAAGATCGGGACGGTGCTCGCCGTTGGTCCCTACGTCAACGTCAAGCTGGACAAGGCAGGGGCCGCGGGCGGCATCCTGGCCCGCATCCTGGAGCAGGGCGAAGCCTACGGTTCCCTGGACAAGGACGGCAAGAAGCCGCTTGAGGGCCGCAAGGTCATGGTGGAGTACTCAAGCCCCAACACGAACAGGCCCCTGCACCTGGGCCACATGCGCAACGACGCGCTCGGAGAGAGCGTCTCCCGCATACTCAAGAAAGCCGGGGCGGAGGTCTTCCGAACGAACATCATCAACAACCGCGGCATCCACATCTGCAAGTCCATGCTCGCCTACAAGCTCTTCCACGAGGAGAAGGGGGAGACCCCCCAGTCGCTCGGCATAAAGGGCGACCACTTTGTCGGCCAGTGCTACGTCGAGTACGACAAGTGGGCCAAGGAGCATCCCGAGGCGCAGGAGCAGGCGGAGGCGATGCTCGTCAAGTGGGAGCAGGGCGACAAGGAGACCCGGAATCTCTGGGAGAAGATGAACGCCTGGACCCTTGACGGCGTGAAGGAGACTTACGAGAGGACGGGCGTGGGATTCGAGAAGCTCTACTTTGAGAGCGACACTTACCTGCTCGGGAAAGAGATAATACAGAAGGGCCTGGACGCGGGAATCTTCTACAAGGACGAGGACGGGTCTACCCGCATAGACATAAGCGAGGCCGTCGGGGCCGGCAAGGACGGCAAGCCCCAGACCAAGGTCCTGCTCCGGAAGGACGGGACCTCCGTCTACATCACGCAGGATCTGGGGACGGCGGTCAAGCGTCACGAGGACTGGCCTTACAACCAGATGGTCTACGTCGTCGCGAGCGAGCAGATCTATCACTTCAAGGTGCTTTTCTATATACTCCGCAAGCTCGGCTATGACTGGACTGACAAGCTCTACCACCTGAGCTACGGCCTGGTCAACCTGCCTTCCGGCCGCATGAAGAGCCGCGAGGGGACGGTCGTCGATGCGGACGACCTGATTGACAGCCTGCATGCCGACGCTCTCAAGGCGATTGAGGAGAGGGGCAGGGAAGGGGAGGTCGGCGATGCCTCTGCCGTCGCGGAGAAAGTCGCGCTGGCGGCCCTGCATTACTACCTGCTCCAGGTCGCCCCGGTCAAGGACATGATGTTCGACCCCGCCGCGAGCCTGTCGTTCACCGGCAACACGGGGCCGTATTTGCAGTACATGGGGGCACGCATTGCCTCGATTCTGCGCAAGGCCTCCGAGCAGGGGCTTGAGGCGGCATCCAAGGAGGCTGACATCTCCCTCCTGACCCATGCGAGCGAGTGGGCCCTGCTCAAGGACCTGCAGCTCTTCCCCGAGCTGGTCGCCCGGGCCGCTGACAACCTGGATCCGAGCATCATCGCGACCTACCTCTACGATGTCTGCAAGGACTTCTCCGCCTTCTACCGGGACTGCCCGATCGTCGGGGCTGCGGAGCAGAACAAGCCGCTCGCGCTTGCCCGCCTGACCCTCGCCAGCTGCACGCTGACCGTCCTGAAGAACGCGATGGAGCTGGTGCTTGTGCCCTACTTGGACAAGATGTGATTGACCATCAAGGGCTATTTCGTTACAATATAATCTCATAATCCGTAACTAATGCTACGTTGCCACATCGTCAGAGAATGGATGTGGCTTCGCCGCATGGTAATATATTATCTAAAGGAGTAAGTTATGGCACTTACAAAAGAGAATTCAGCCTCAATCATCAGCAAGTTCGGGGCAAACGACAAGGACACGGGCAACACGAAGGTTCAGATTGCCCTTCTTACCGAGAGGATCAAGCAGCTCACCGAGCATTCCAAGAGGTTTCCCAAGGATGCGACCGCAAAGCGTGCCCTCCTCAAGGATGTCGGACAGCGCAGGAGGCTGATGAGGTACTACCAGAGGAAGGACCTCGACGCTTACCGCCAGCTGATTAAGGATCTCGGGCTCCGTAAGTAGTTTCTCATATTTTTGAGGCGGCAGGAAGCTCTTTTGCTTCTTGCTGCCTTTATGTTTTCAGAAAGAAAGAAGAAAGACAGGAAAGAAAGGA
>JAFSSU010000167.1 GCA_017450845.1 Treponema sp. | reverse complement strand
GAAGTCTAATGAAGAAGAGTACTAAATTTTGTGTTATAAGCGTTGTTATGATGTTTGTAAACGTTATTATCTTGTTCATAATGGAATATTTTATTGGTGGTAATGCCACGAACGGAGATATGGAAGCAGATATGTGTTATGTGATGGATTCTGAAGGTGTCATGACGGAAGTGTCAAAACCTGTTTTTATTTTTAGCTATGCATTTACATGTATAACTGTTTTGTCTATAGCTGTTGGAATTCCATCTGCAATAGCTTTACAATTTAAATCAGCGAATTCTCCATTTTTAAAGGTGAATAAAGAATGAATACTTTTATTTATGCATGGATAATTTTCATTTTTTTTATTACTGTTCCTCTGAAACTATATTTATGCAAAAATATAAGGATGTCATAGATATTTTCGCATTTAGGAGCAATTGGCTTTGGCATCTTGATACGGTATCGTTGAAACCGTTGCGAGGAAATAAAGATAAAAGGGTAAAAAAGGTTTATATTCTTATTCTTGTGTATAAAATGATTTATTTCTCGGGCGGTGTTATTTTTATACTTCTTAATATAGTGGAATGTTGTCATAAAAGGGCATGAATGGTAGAATAACAATCTTTCAAAGAAAAAATAAACGGAACTTATCATTTGCGGAGGGTCGCGACGGAATTAACCGCATGTCAGAGAGCCACATCACCGAGATACGGAACGGCTCACGGCAGACCCCCAAAGACACCGTATACGCCTACGACAGCCTCGGAAGGCGAATCCTTGAGGCTGACATACTGAACCGCTGGGTACGGCACACAGAGTACCGTGGCCTCAGCATGGACGTGTTAAATGGAGCCTCGAAAAACGTCAGTTTTTTCGAGGCAACTTCCAAAACGCGATGTCCTAAGCCGCGCTATCATAGCGGCTTAGGACTCGTAGGCATCTCTAAAAACCGCCAAAGGCGTGTTTTTAGAGATTGCCCGAAGAACGCCGCCGTCCACGGCATAAAGGAGCCGAGGGAGAGCCGCGGTATAGATTCCACCGGCATGGTGTTCAGGGGTATGCAGGACTTCCTGCCCGCGTTCGCGGACTTCAGCAGGGCATCGCCATACGACTTTACCCACGTCGCGCTCACGTTGCCGCTTGGCGGAGCGGGCGGTGAGGTGCTGGGCCTTTTGCAGACCAAACACTCGGGCATCGGCTTCAACCCATTCGTCAATGCCAGCCACACGGACGCGGAGAGACACTACTTCGGCAAGGACCACCCCCATCCAGTGCAAAAGGTGGTTGCTTTTGCACTGGATTACGAGGACCTCATCGCACTTCATGCAATTGCGGCCCTCGCAGGTTAATAAGGATGCGTGAAAAAGAAAAACAAGACGCAATGAGAAGATATTATGAGCATCATTAAAACAAAAAAAAACTATTATATATGGTTTGACAATTGCTTTTCTCTTGTTTGCGGTATCTGCCCTAAACCGATGCCGTATTCTTCCCTGGAGAACCACGAGGTTTTGCAGTTGCAGCGAGTATCTGAAATTAGATCATATAGGAGGTATGATGAAGCTGAAATGTATCTTTATGGGGATTATGTCAGAAATGATGATTTGACACTTGATGATCCAAATAAATAAAGGATAAGTATATGCGCAGATTCTTTGCTTTATTGTTTTTTATTATGTGTGCAACTCATATCTCTTGCAGAGAGGCAGATAAATATTCTGGAGTTTGGCTGCTTGGTGAACCCATGATTTTTCGTAATTCTATTTGCAGCATAAATGCAGGTAGCTTTTGTGGAAGCACAATAGAATATAGGAACAATGAAATTGTGGTAAACGGCAAAATTTTAACTATAAAAAGCAAACAAGTGGAAAATTGGGATTCAATACGTTTGCGGAATGAAACACGCGCATCACATTTCAAAGGGGTGACATTTGAAGACCTAGGGATTGAGGAAGAGGAGATAACAGTAGTCTCATTGGAAACTGACCCTTGTTTTGATTTGCCTGGTACTCTTTTTTTTATAATAGATGATTTCAATATGATTACAATGGTAGGAAACGTTTATTACCGAATGAAGCGAATTACCGCAATAATGTAATAATATTCTGATTTATAAAGAACAAAACAGATGTTTTCGGGGGATAGGTGAAAAGCTTTCGCAAAAAAAACATATAGTAGCTCATCAAAAAACTGGATTTCGGCTATTGGTCACCTAGAAATCCGACGCAAGCGGCACTACTTCGGCAAGGACCACTTGGGCAGCATTCGCGCTGTGACGAACCAGTGGGGAAGCCCGCTGTACACCTTCGACTACGACGTGTTCGGCACTCCCCTGCAGGACAGGCCGGAACTGTTCGGGCATGGCTTCACGTTGCACGTTTTTCGGAATTCGTGTACTATCAGGCAAATGACCACCAAGGAAAAAGTCATAACCGCGCTTGAGAAAGAGAAAGGCTCGTTCGTGTCGGGGGAAGCCCTCGCGGCGGAATGCGGTGTCTCCCGGAACGCCATCTGGAAGTGCGTCACCGAGCTGAGGGGGAGCGGCTACCCCATCAGGTCTTTGACCAAGCGGGGCTACATGCTGGAGAATGAGAGCGACATCATCTCCAGGGCGGGGATATGCATGCGCCTGCCCGCGGATCAGACGGACAGGCTGCTGGTATATGAGGAGCTTGACTCCACGAACAAGGAGGCAAAGAGGCTCCTCCTTGCGGGCGGTCCCGTACCGCACGGGACGGTCATCGTCGCCAAGCGGCAGACGGCGGGCACGGGGCACGGGGGCAAACGCTTCGCCTCGCCCGACGGGGGAATCTACCTGAGCCTTATCCTGTACCCGGAGGAGCTCCCGGCCAGCGGAACCCCCGTAACGGAGACGATATCCGCGGCCGTTCGGTCCGTCCTTGAGCGGGCGTTCGCCGTCCGGCTGGAAAGGATGGCGGACAGCTCTCTCTGCCTGGGGCAGGACAAAGTGTGCGGCATCCTGACCGAAGGCTTGGCCGACCTGGAGACCGGGAGCTACAGCTGCTACATAGCGGGCATAGGGATATGGCCGCGGAAGCTCCGGGGGCAGGAAGGCCCGTCCGTGCCGAAGAATGAGCTCATAGCGATGCTGCTGGCGGCCCTGCAGGGATGACGGCCCGGGCCGGCGGTCCTAACAGGATTTTCCCCCTCACGCGCTTGCCTTTGGGCAGTCTTTTCAATATATTTTCTGATAAAAAACTACAGCCTGCACTGGCTAGGAGAACATCGTATGATTGAAGTTGAGCATGTCTCCATGAGCTTCGGGACTTTCCGGGCCGTGGACGACATCAGTTTTTCCATACGGACCGGCGAGATAGTCGGCCTTCTGGGGCCCAACGGGGCCGGCAAGACGACGACGATGAGAATGATAACCGGCTACCTGGAGCCTACTGCCGGCTGCATCAGGATAGACGGAATGCCCGTCGGCACCGGGACAAAGCGCAAGATAGGCTACATGCCGGAGTCTGCCCCCCTATACAGCGACATGATCGTCGCCGACTACCTGGACTACGTGGCGGCGATGGACAGGGTGGACGCAAAGGAGCGTGTGCCTCATCTGGCCAAGGTCTGCGGACTTTCGGAGGTGATGCACAAGAACATCAGCGACCTGTCGCGGGGCAACCGGCAGAGGGTCGGCCTGGCCCACGCCCTGATGGGCGACCCGGAAATCCTCATACTGGACGAACCGACGAGCGGGCTTGACCCCAACCAGGTGCAGGAGGTCCGCGAGCTCATCAAGAAAATCGGGGAGACCCGGACGGTCATCATCTCCACCCACATCCTGAGCGAGGTGGAGAGCATCTGCGGCAGGGTCATCATCATATCGGGCGGAAAGAAAATCGCGGACAGCCCCACCGAGGAGCTCCGTGCCCGGCACACGGGCCGCGATGAGGTCCGCCTCCTGGTCGGCAAGGCGGATTCGGCTTCCGTCAAGTCCGCGCTGGAAGGCCTTTCCGGCATCGCCGCCTGCTCAGCCACGGCGGAAGGGGACAAGCTTGCCGTGACCCTCTCGCTTTCAAAAGAGAAGGACGCGCGGCCTGAGATTGCCCGGCTCATATTGGAGAAGGGCTGGGACCTTTACGAGATGGAGACGCGGAAGAACAGCCTTGAGGACGTGTTCAGGACGCTCACGGCAGGAGGGAACGACAAATGAGCTCAGAAAATTCGAACATCAAGACCCAAAAGCCCCGTGCCGGCTGGAAGGTCATCATGAAGAGGGAACTTGCGGCCTACTTCTCAAGCCCCATCGCCTACATCGTCGGCTGCTTCTTCCTCCTCTTCTCGGGATTCGTGCTCTTCTCCACCTTCTTCGCCATACGGAGGGCGGAGCTGAGGAACTTCTTCCAGATGCTGCCCATAATATTCAGCCTCTTCATCCCCGCGCTCTCGATGCGGGTGTTCAGCGAGGAGAGGCGGAGCGGGTCGTTCGAGACCCTGCTGACCCTGCCGGTCTCCACGGCGGATATCGTCGCGGGCAAGTACCTCGCGACCCTCTCGGCGGCCCTGCTGATGCTGCTTCCCACGTTCTCCTACGTGCTGACCTGCCGCATCTTCGGTTCGCCGGACATGGGGCCGGTCGTCGGCGGCTACATCGGCAGCGTGCTTTTGTGCGCGGCGTTCACGGCAATCGGTCTCTATGCCTCGTCCGTGACCAAGAACCAGATAATCGCGTTCTTCGTCGCCTTCGCAATATGCATAGTGCTCTCGCTTGTCAGCAGCTTCGAGGTCCTGCTTCCGGGTGCCCTCGTGAGCTTCGTCAGCTTCGTCTCCGCGAGCAGCCACTTTGACTCCATCTCGCGGGGAATCGTGGACACGAGGGACATCATCTACTTTGTCTCCCTTGCGGCGGTCTTCCTGCTGCTGACCGTGCGGAGCATCGAGAACTCAAGGAGGGGCTGATCATGGCTGATACTGCTAAAACTGATACTAATATAGAAGAAAACAAGGGCAAGCCGGCCGGGAACGCCTTCCTGCGCTGGCTCAAGAACCCGGCGGGGGACACCGCCCTCTTCATCATCGCGGTGGTCCTTTTGAACCTGGTCGCCTCCCGCGCCTTCCTGCGCTGGGACCTGACCAAGACCAAGTCCTACTCTCTCTCTGCCGCCAGCAAGGAGCTGGTCAGGTCGGTGGAGGAGCCTCTGGACATAAAGGTCTTCTTCTCGCGGAACCTGCCCGCCCCCTATTCGACTGTCTACCAGTACGTCACGGATATCCTGTCCGAGTACAAGGGCGCTTCCAGGGGCAAGCTGACCTACGAGCTGTACGACATGGAGGACGGCGAGAACCAGACGCTCGCCCGCAAGTACGGCATAAGCCAGGTGCAGATCCAGGAGTTCGCCCAGAACGAGTTCGGCTTCAAGAGCGCGTACATGGGCATGGCGTTCAGCTACGCCGACCAGATAGAGAAGCTGGACGGGCTGACCGAGACGGACGGCCTTGAGTACAAGATAAGCCAGACGATCGGCAAGATTATCTCCAACACCAACGCCCTGTCCGGGATTGACGGCGACGTGACGGTGACATTGTACCGGTCCAAGAAGCTCGCGGATTTCGGCATCTCCGGATTCGACGAGATGGACAAGATGGTGCAGGACGCGTTCGGCAAGGTCAACGCCAAGTTCCAGAACAGGATGACCCTCCGCATGGAGGACCCCGCCCCGGCGGACGCGGAAAGCCTCTCCGGGCGGTACGGCATCCAGACGGTGGAATGGCGGGACGACAACGGTGGGACCGAGCGCGGCTCTCTCGGCCTGGTCGTGGAGGCGGGGGACAAGTTCCGCACCGTGCCGCTCCAGATGGTCAGCATGATCTTCACTTATGCTGTGGACGGCCTGGACGACCTGGAGGAGAACCTGACGGACAGCGTCAAGGCGCTCGCCTCCAAGTCCGCCAAGATAGCGTACGTGACGGGCCACGGGGAGCTCTCGCTCTCCGACGCGCAGAACGGGGCGGGAAACTTCGCGGGGCTGGTCAAGGACAGCTACAGCCTGGAGGAGCTTGACCTTTCCAAGAAGGACATCCCCGGCGGCGTGCAGACCCTGATGATAAACGGCCCCAAGACGGCCTTCAGCGAGACGGAGCTGTACAAGGTGGATCAGTTCCTGATGCGGGGCGGCAACCTGATGCTACTCCTGGACCCCTTCGACGCGCAGTCCAACCCCTATACCGGGGAGACGAGCTATGAGAAGATTGAGAGCGGGCTTGAGAAGCTCCTGGAAAAATACGGGGTCAAGGCCGAGAACGCCTACGTGCTGGACGAGGAATGTTACACGCAGCCGACCCAGCAGTACGGCAAGCTGAGCTTCTACTACGCCCCCTTCCTGAGCGACAAGAGGCTGAACCAGAAGAACCCCGTCAGCGCGAACCTGGGCAACGTCATCTTCCTGATGCCCGGTGCGATAGACACGTCTGGGGCGGCGGCAAACGCGGACGAGAAGGTGACGGTGCTTGCATCCAGCTCCCCCAAGTCCTGGACTATGGCGGACAACGTGATGCTGAGCCCCTTCACGGTATCCCCGCCCGCGGACGACTCCGTCATGAAGAGCTACGATCTGGCAGTCCTGATTGAGGGCAGGTTCGAGAGCGCGTTCGCCAGAAAGCCGGAGGAGCCTGCCGCAGAGGCCGGAGCCTCTGACGGGGCTGCCTCCGAAAGCCCTGCCGCCGCGAGTTCCGGCAGCCTGAGCGGTGAAAATCATGCCCCGAAGAGCACCCAGGAGGGTAAGATATTGCTCATACCGACCTCCTTCATCACCAGCGGGCAGATTCTGGAGGCGAACAGCAGCACCGCCGTCGCGAAGCTTTTGGAGAACGCCGTGGACTACCTGAACGGGAACGGGGACCTCTGCGCCATGCGGACGAAGGGCCTGAGCTTGAGCAGCCTGTACGTGTACTCAGGCCCGCTCGTGACATTCGCCAAGTACTTCAACATCATAGGGCTGGCCGTCATCGTCGCCCTTATCGGAATCCTCGCCCTGCTTTCACGCAGCGCGCACAGGAAGGAAATACGTCTCCGCTATGATGCGGATGACGAACGGGAGGTGTCCAAATGAAGAACCCATATATGCGGAAGATAATACTGCTGTCATGCATAGCGGTCCTGCTGTGCGTCTACATAGTCCAGCTTGCCCTCTCGCGCAAGACCGGCATAAAGTCCCTGCCGCTGGAGGCGGAGATTGACTCGCTTGTGATACAGACGGCCTCCTCGGAGGTCTGCCTGTCGCTGAAGGACGGGACCTGGTTCGTCAGCAGGGGGGAAGGACAGACCGAATACGAGGCCGCCCAGGGAATCGTGGACAACCTGGTGTCCGACGTCAGGGACCTGAAGCTGCTCGCCACGGCGACCCGGTCGGTGGGGAGCGACAGCGCGAGGTACGGGCTGGACGACGCGGGGAAAATCGTGGTGACCGCCTCCAGCGCGTCCAAGCCCGTCCGCACGCTCCACGTCGGCAAGGCGACCTCGACGGGCAGCCAGAACTACGTGCAGCTTGACGGCGACAATGCCGTGTACATAGTCGGGACGGCCCTGCGCCGGGACTTTGACAAGAAGTGCGACGACATACGGAGCAAGAGCGTCTACTCGCTCGGCGACGACGAGAAGATAGATAGGATCAGCTGCATCGTCTACCCGGATGCCGGGCCTGACGGCGGGGCAGGGGAGAGCGAGAGCTTTGCTTTCGTGCGGGAGGAAGCCGCGGCGGAGGCCCCGGCGGATCCGGGGGAAGGCGACGGGAATGTCAGCGTCAGCAAGGCGGTCTGGAAGCAGCTTACGTCGGGCATGGCGGATGACGGCAGGAAGGAGGCGGACTCCGACAAGGTGGCGGGCTGGGTCTCGTCCCTGTCGCTCCTTTCCGCCTCGGAATGGCTCCCCGACAATGCCTCCGTCCCTGAGGGCTACGTGCTCGCCTCCGAGATGAGCTTCACGGCGGCCGGCAAGGACTACCAGATGAAGCTGTACAAGGGCAGGGAAGGGGAGGAGGACTCATACGTCATGTCCTGCTCAACGACCCCCTACCTCTTCAAGGCCGCAAGTTACGTCGCGACCAGGTATACGAAAAGGCTGTCTGACTTTGTGAAGTGAAAAAAATGCCCCGGTAGCGGGGCATTTTTTGTATCGTTAATCTGGAAGGAGGCTATTCGGCGAAGCGTATCTTCTGCCAGAGCTCGCTGTACTTGTCTATGTCGTTGCCCAGGTCCTGCTTGAGCGTGCAGCTGTAGGCCTGCGCCGCATCATACATCGCGGGACGGGTCACGTACTGCATGGCCTCCAGGTTGGTGACGCAGGGGTAGCCGAACTCGTCGATGAAAATCGCGTAGATTTCGGGCCGGTGCACGAAGTTGATGAATTCGTTGGCAAGCTCGTAGTGGGGCGCGTCCTTGAGTATGCACATGCAGTCCACCGTCGCCGGGCCGCCAGCTTCGGGGATGAAGAAGTCAATCGTGCTGGCCCACTTTTCCATGGGAACCTCGCCGTAGACAATCTCCGGGTAGCCCTGGCAGAGCCAGAAGTCGCCCGACGCGAATGACTTTCCGAAGCTCTCCGCGTCGAATTTGACCAGGTTGGGCCGCCACTCGTTTATGATCATGTCCCCGGCTTCCTTGAGCTGGGCGGAATCCGTCGAATTCATGTCGTAGCCCTTCTGCAGAAGGGCGCATCCGATGACCTCGCGCATCTCGTCCATCATCGTCGCGTGGCCCGCGAAACGCGGGTCCGCGAAGATGCTGTAGTCACGCGCGTAGTCCCCGGTGACCTTGGTCTTGTTCACCATGATTCCCGTCGCGCTCAGCGCATAGGGGACCGCATACTTCATGCCGGGATCGTGATCGAGCTTCTCAAGGATGACCGGGTTTATTTTGTCGCGGTTGGTCAGCTTGCCCTGGTCCAGCTCCCTGAGCATCCCCTGGTTTATCATGATGGAAACGAAGTCGTTGGAGGGAATCACTATGTCGTAGCCCTTTGCCCCGCCACGGATCTTGGCGTACATCTCCTCGCAGGTGGAATAGCTGTCAAGCTTGACCTTGCAGTTGAATTCCTGCTCGAATTTGCGCAGCAGCGCCTCGGGCGTGTAGTATGTCCAGTTGTACAGGTACAGGGTCCGGTCGTTCTTGTGGGAACAGGAGGGGAACAGGAACGCCGAAAGGATGAAAAACGCAGAAAGAGCAGATGCAGAAAGGGTTTTCCCGAAGTTCTTCAATTATAAACTCCTAAACTTGATGTCACTTGCGTGGCTTACTTTGCTATTCTTGCCTATTTTTACGATTCTGTCAATCATTCTGTCAATCGACCCTTGACCAAGTTCACCGTTTCTGCTATTATGTATTTACGTTTTGCCAACTTAGCTCATCTGGTAGAGCAGCGCACTCGTAACGCGCAGGTGTTCGGTTCAAGCCCGGAAGTTGGCTCTGCTCAAAGCCCGCCATCATGGCGGGCTTTTTCATTTACGCGTCAGGAGGCCTTTATGAGGAAGCTCTGGCTGGATAACGTCCGCTGGGCAACGGTCGTTGTCGTCGTCCTTTATCACGTGTTCTACATGTACAATGCGGAGGGAATCGTGGGCGTGGTGGGGAAAATCACCGGCCTGGACGTGCAGTATTACGACCTGTTCCAGTACGCCGTCTACCCTTGGATAATGCCGATACTGTTCATCGTGTCCGGCATCGCCTCCCGCCTGTACCTGGAGCGGCATACGTACCGCGAGTTCGTCAAGAGCCGGACGACCAAGCTGCTCGTGCCGTGCACGGTCGGGCTCGTCGCCTTCCAGTTCATACAGGGCTACATCAACGCATCGATAAGCGGGGCCCTCGTGTCCAACGCGGGCGTACCCCTCGCCGCCAAGATTGTGATCGTCATACTGAGCGGGATCGGAGTCCTCTGGTACATACAGCTGCTCTGGCTCTTCTCGCTCCTGCTCGTCCTGGTGCGGAAGCTGGAGAAGGACCGCCTGTGGAAGCTCTGCGCCGGGGCGAACGCCGCCGCCTTCGTGCTGCTGGCGGTCCCCGTGTGGGGAGCGGCCCAAGTGCTGAACACTCCGCTTATCGTCGTGTACCGCGTCGGCCTCTACTTCTGCGAGTTCCTGCTGGGCTACTTCGTCTTCTCCCATGACGAGGTCATCGGACGGCTCAAAAACTGCTTCTTCGTCTTCCTCCCGGCCGCCCTCGTCCTCTGCGCCGCCTTCTGCTGGCTCAACTTCGGGCAGAACTACGCGGACAAGCCCGTCAACCGCAGCCCCCTTTTCGTGGCCTACGGCTGGTTCGCCTGCCTCTCCATTCTGGGCGGCTTCGCCCGCTTCCTGGACATCGACAATGCCTTTACCCGCTGGATGAGCGCGCGGAGCTGGGGGCTCTACGTCTTCCATTATCTGGGGATTTCGGCGGTCGGCCTCTACGTGGGAAGGCCCGGCCTCCTGCATCCCGCCGTGACCTACGTCCTGACCCTGCTCGCGGGCTTCGCGGCAGGATACGGGCTTAACTGGCTGATTTCCCGCCTGCCCTTCTTCCGTTGGGCAGTGCTGGGAATCAAAAAGAAACAGGCTCCGGCGGCCTAGTTCCCGGCGTTCTCCGCCTTGGGCTTCTGGTTCCGCCCGTAGAGGAGCGAGAGCTGGCGGAGCATCGCGCTGCCCTTCTCGTCAAGCAGCTTGTCGTCCATCCGCCATGCCCAGTTGGTCCCGGTCGTGGAGGGCATGTTCATCCTCGCGGACGTGCCGACGGCGTAAACGTCCTGCAGGGGAATGACGCAGCTGGCCGCGGTGCTTGCGAATGCCGCGCGTATCAGGGCCGTCGTCATCGTCCTGACGCTCGCCGCCGGGGGCAGGCCCAGGTAGCTCCTGACGTTCTTGCGGCAGGTCTCCGTACAGCCGGTCAGGAAGCCCGCCGTCGTGTCGTTGTCGTGGGTCCCCGTGTAGACAATCTGGTCGCTCGTATCGTAGTTGTGGGGCAGGTCCTTGATGGACGCGCTGTCCTCCGTCCACTCGTTGTCGTTGAAGGCGAACTGCAGGATCTTCATGCCGGGGAAGCCGCAGTCCGTGCGGATTTTCTCCACCTCGTCCGTTATGACCCCGAGGTTCTCCGCGATGATCGGCAGGTCCCCTAGCTTCTCCTTTATCACGTCGAACAAATCCTTGCCCGGCCCCTTGACCCACTCGCCCTTTATCGCGTTGGGCGAGCCGTAGGGAATCTTCCAGTAGGCCTCGAAGCCGCGGAAGTGGTCTATCCGCACGATGTCCACCAGGCGCAGCATGTTCCGTATGCGGGCGACCCACCATGAGTAGCCGTCCTTCTTCATCTCGTCCCAGTCGTAGAGGGGGTTGCCCCACAGCTGGCCGGTCTCGCTGAAGTAGTCCGGCGGGACGCCCGCGCAGCAGGTCTGGAGCAGGGTCTCGTCATCGAACTGGAAGAGATGCCTGTTTGCCCACACGTCGGCGGAGTCGGCTGCGACGAAAATCGGGATGTCGCCGACAATCTTGATTTCGTTCTTGTTCGCGTACTGCTTGAGCGCGTCCCACTGCTCGGCGAAGAAGAACTGCACGGCCTTTATCTGCTCAATGTCGTCATGATGCTCGGCTTCCCATTTGGCGACGGCGGCATCGTCGTGCCGGGCCAGGTCCTTGGGCCAGTACTGGTTCCACATGCTCTTTACGCCGTGGACCTTCTCCTTGTCGGCCTTCGCGTCATAGAACTTCTTTATGCTGGTGTAGCCGGCAAAGCCGTCAAGCCATGCCGCCTGTTCCTGCTTGAACTGCCCGTAGCGGGCCTTGTCCTCCGGGCGGGCGTTGGCAAGGAAGAAGGCCGCGCACTTGTACAGCACGGGCATCTTCCACCAGACCACCGAGCCGAAGTCCACCTTGCCCTTTCTCTTGATGTAGGCGGGGGGAACGATGTCCTTCGCGTCCGCCCAGCCCCGTGACACAAGGTCGTCCAGGTCAATCAGCAGGGGGTTGCCCGCGAAGGTGGAGAAGCTTGCGTAGGGGCTGTCCCCGTAGCCGGTCGGCCCCAGCGGCAGGACCTGCCAGAGGGTCTGCCCCGCCCCGTGCAGCCAGTCGATGAACTTGTATGCTTCCTTTCCGAGCGTCCCGATTCCCGGCGTTCCGGGCAATGACGTGATGTGCAGCAGAACGCCGCTGTTTCTTTCCTTGTTATCCATGTGTGTCAGCACCTTTCCTGTGATGTCTGCGGGCCTTGCCGTCCGGCGGCGCTTCTGCCGCCGCGGTCGCGTCCGCGTATGTTCCCCATTCTAGCATTAATGCGCGGAAAGCTCAAACCTTTTTGCCGCAAAAGGGGCTTTTGTTCCAAATCCATGGAGAAAAAGTTGTATGGACCGTCCGGTGCATGGCGCGGCCAGCGCAGCCCTTACGATTGACACCGGGCGGATTGTCGAATATACTCGACAATAACTGGGAGATTTTGTCGAGTATGTTCGACAGAAATGCAGTTTTTTTGTCGGGTATATCCGACAAGAGGGAGTTATGGACCATAAGCTTCTAAAAAGCATCATCTATGACCAGCATAGGATCATCAGGAATTTCGCCATCTCGGAAAGGGAGTACGAGTTTGACCTGAACGCGAACTACGTCGTGGTCGGCCTGCGCCGGGCGGGGAAGTCCACGCTCCTCTACAAGCTGGCCAGGGACTTGGTCGCCGCCGGGGCGGACTGGAACCAGATCATATACATCAACTTCGAGGACGAGCGGCTGGACGGCTTTATGGCCCGGGACTTCAACGACATCCTTGCGGTTCAGGCGGAGATGAGCGACAAGCGGGGCTGGTTCTTCCTGGACGAGATTCAGATCGTGAGCGGATGGGAAAAGTTTGCCCGGCGCATGGCGGATGCGAAGGAGCACAGCTTCATAACGGGAAGCAACGCGAAGATGCTCTCGGGCGAGATTGAGGAGCACCTGGGCGGCCGCTACCTGACCAAATACGTCACCCCGTACAGCTTCAGGGAATTCCTCGTGGCCAAGGGCGTGGAGCACGGGGAGGAGGCCGTTTGCAGCACCAAGGGGGCCGGGGCGATACGGCGGGAATTTGAGGAATACCTCTGCTACGGAGGCTTCCCGGAAAGCCTGGAGCATGCGGACAGGAGGGGCTATGTCTCAAGCGTCTACCAGAAAATCCTTTTGGGGGACATAGCCAGCCGCAACGCCATCAGGAACAGCGAGGGGCTTCGCCTGATGGTCAAGAAGATGGCGGAATCCGTCAAGGACGAGCTTTCCTACTCCAAGCTGCACAACATCCTGCGGACAATCGGCATAAGCATAAGCAAGGACTCGGTGATTGACTACACGGGCTATGTCCAGTCGTCCTACCTCGTGTTCGCCGTCCGCAACTATTTCTCCAAGTTCGTGGACAAGGAGAGCACTCCCAAATACTATTTCAGCGACAACGGGCTTTTGAACCTCTTCCTTTCCGAAGGCGAGAGCCGCCTGCTGGAAAACCTTGTCGCGCTGACCCTGCACAAGCTCTACGGCGATGACCTGTACTTCCTGCGCTCCCAGAACCTGGACGTGGACTTCTTCGTTGCCGGGACGGGCACGGCCTATCAGGTCGCATGGTCCGCCAGCGGCAGCGCGGCCAGCCGCGAGACTGCATCCCTCGCCGCCTGCGCCAGGAGCATGGAGGAAGCGAAGCGTTTCGTAATCCTCACCCATGACGAGGAGGACACGCTGGCGCAGGACGGAATACGGATTGAGCTTGTGCCCGTGTGGAAGTGGCTGCTGGACGGCTAGGCGGTCGCGGCAGGTTTGATTGCCTTTTCGATGATGGGCTTGTCTTTATATCCCCCGGAGAGGACTTCTTCAAGGACTGTATCGACATAGCGGCGCAGGTGCCCGGCTATCGCATTCTTGATGACCCCGGCTTCCTTTGAATCCTCGTTGAACGATGAGCTTATCGGGAAAAACAGCTGGCATATATCCACTTCCAGTGCCTTTGTGAGCTTTGAGAGGTTCTTGTCGCTGGTCCAGCAGCGGGACAGCTCTATGTTCTTTACGGTCTCCTCCGACAGGTCCGCCTTTTCCGCCAGCTGGAACTGGGTCAAATTCTGTTCCTTCCGGATACGCTTCACGTTCTCACCAAGCCGCTTCTGGATATCATCTGAGGTCATGTCCCCTATTCTTTCGAAAAGAACAAGGTGTTTGAATGATGAATCACACCATTTTTGATTATAAAGTGTTGTCTTTAAACATCTAAAGGTGTATATTACGACATATTTTTATGGTTAAGTGTGTTGTAACGACACAATAAGGCGGGAATATGTCGGAAAGGAACAGGTTCATCGATGTGCTGAAGGGGTTTTGCATTGTCGCTGTCGTATTCACTCATGCAGGATGGAGCGAGGAACAGTGTCTCAAATTGCTGTTCCCGTTCTGGATTGACATGGCGGTTCCCTTCTTCATGCTCGTGTCGGGCTACGTTTATGCAAAATCCTTTCAGGCGAAGGGTGTTGAGGGGCTGGACTCCGCCTATAACAAACGTTACCTGCTCAAGAATTCCATCCGATACCCGCTGCCGTTCATTGTGGCGTACATGCTGGAACTGGCATGGCGGTTTCTGAAGGAGAAGCCTTCAGGTCTGAAGGAAGCCAAAGATTTCTGCATATCGGCCATTCTTGACTTCCTTCAGGGCGGATACGGGCCGGGGAGCTATTACTATCCTGAGATGATGCAGATAATGCTGCTTTTCCCCGTAATCTATGTCCTTGTAAGGAACTTCTCTTTCAAGGGTGTCATGATTGTCACCGCCGCCACATT
>JAFSSU010000166.1 GCA_017450845.1 Treponema sp. | reverse complement strand
CCTGGTCCTACTACAGCCTGACCCAGTACATTCTGGGAATCCGCCCCCAGTACGAGGGCATGATGATCGACCCCTGCATACCCAAAGCCTGGGACGGCTTTACGGTGACCCGCCGCTTCCGAGGCAAGACGCTCCGCATCATGGTGCAGAACCCCGGACATGTCTGCTGCGGCATCGAAAGCCTCACGCTCAACGGCAAGAAGCTGGACGGTAACGTGATTCCCGCTGCCAAACTCAAGGACAGCAACGAGGTCATCGCCGTCATGGGTGACGTGAAGCGCGACAATCTCTACGGCGAGCGGCTGTAGCACAGCGAAACGAAAATGCCCTGCGGCGGCCTGTCTGCAGGAAATTCGACAGGCTGCTGTCAGAGCAAAAAACACTGTTGCACACTGACCACGGCACCGTTCTGCACTGACCAAGGAACTGTTGCACACTGACCACGGCACTGTGTCAGCGCGCGTGTGACAGCGTGCCAGCAGAAACACGACACACTGTCAGCAGAAGCATGACACGCTGTCAGCAGAAATATGACATGCTGTCAGCATCAGTTCGGCACACTGTCATCACAAGTTCAAAAGCCTGTCGTCAGAAGTTCAGCACACTGTCAGCAGGAAGTTCAACAGCCTGTCAGCAACCGGGCGCGTGAGAAACGTCACCCGGACGCGTAAAAAGCCTGCTCCTGCCGCTCTTTCTGCGTTATAATAGGGCCATGTCTTTTAGGATAGAACGGAACGACATCACGAAGGTACGGGCTGATGCGATCGTGAACACGGCGAACCCCCGGCCTGTCGTAGGGGCGGGGACGGATACCGCCGTGTATGAGGCGGCGGGAATGAAAGAGCTCCTTGAGGCCAGGCTTTGCATAGGGGAGATTCCAAGAGGACAAGCCCGTGAGACGGACTCCTTCGCCCTCAGGGAACACGGCGTAAAGTACATCATCCACACGGTGGGCGTATGGTACGAGGGCGGAAAGTACGGCGAGGAGGAAATCCTTCGGAACTGCTACAGGAACTCTCTTGCCCTCGCCGCGAAGCTGGGCTGCAAGAGCCTTGCCATCCCCCTGCTTTCCTCGGGAACCTACGGATTTCCCAAGGAGCTCGCCCTGAGGGTCGCGCTCGATGAGATAAACGCATTCCTCTTGGAACACGAGATGGACGTAATCCTTGTGGTCTATGACGACGAATCGAACTTGGTATCCAAGAAGCTGTTCGACGACATAGAGGACTTCCTGCATGAGAACCTGGACGGGGAGGGAGAGAATAAACAGGACGAAAGGGGGGCTTCCTCTGATGACAAGGGGCTTGCGGACAGGAAAACCGAGGCCGGCACATTAACGGGGCGAATGCCTGACAGCGTTGACGCTTTTCTTGATGAAACGAAGTCTCAGAAGAATTTCAGTGATGCCCTGCTTCAGATGATTGCGGACAGGGGGCTGGGGAATGCCGATGTCTACAAAAAGGCTTTCATGGACAACAAGAGTTTTTCAAAGCTCATAAACAGGAAAGACCAGCTGCATACTTCTCCGAAGGAAGCCGTCCTTGCCCTCGGTCTCGCGCTAAGGCTCCCCATTGACGAATATAAGAACTTTCTCGCGCTTGCAGGCCATGTACTTGTTCCGTCAAGCAGACGGGAGCGAATCATAGAATACTGCGTGACCAAAGGCTACGATATAGACAAGACCAATGCGCTGCTCTTTGACTGTGGCGAAAAGTGCTTCTGGGAGGACAGAGACGAAAAAAATCCTGAATCTTAAATTGTCGCCGTTTTGGCGACAAATTCCCGCGACGGATGATGTATACTATGGGCAGACACTTGGGCTGGGGAGGGGAAGAATCTCCATCCTCAGCCCAAGTCCTCTCCCCTGACAGTTCCGTGTGTGGTAATGCAGGACGTTCCCGCCTTAACGGGAGCGGCATTACCAACTCAACGCTCTACAGCTTTGTCAGTTTCTCGTACAACTTGAACAGTTCTGCCACGCACTCGCTCTCAGTCATCTTCATGCCGAACCCATAGGCGGCCATGACCGCCTTGTCGTTCTCGCGGTGGGCCGCACGGAGGTCGGCGGGCATGAAGGTCTCGTCGTAAAGGTCCGCAAGCGTATTGTTCGGGTGATTCGCCCTCGCGTCGAGGATAGCCTGCGCGGTCTTTTCAATTTCGGATTTCTGGGCTGCAGTTGGACTGCACCACGGAAAATTGTTGTAAACCAGAGATGCGGAATAACGGTAATCGCTTTTCAGCCGACCTCCTACGGCCCGCATCCATGTGTTGTGTACGTTGCTTGTCATGATGCCGAATTCATACAAACCTGCATGGGGAATAATCAATGTTGCATCGCTTGCAATTACGTCCGCGCTGATGAAACCTATCGGAACATACCTCCGGTTATAGGATGAAACGCGGGGAACAAGAAGATAATGCCCATTTTCTGGCTGGCGAATTTCTCCGAAAAGCCAGGGGGTTTCGGCAAGCTTGTTCGTGCTGCCTCTCGTACTTGCCTCACGTACCTTTCGCACCGCCAGTACTCGCTCCGAGACAAGCGGCATCTTTCGAAGCTCGGAAGGCTCCGCATCTTTTAACCACAGGCAATAGCGTTTCTTTCCGTTGATGAATTCCTCAGAGCCTACTATCTGCCTTATGTATTTTTCGGATGCAGGATCATGCTTGACGAAATCTGTATATTCATTCTCCTCTATGAGAAGGTTTTTGCCGTCATTCGCCATGCTTCCGAAAACCATATTCGGTACATCGCACAGAGGCTGCTTCCGGCTCTCGATGAACACGTTCGGTAAATCCATCAGGTATCCGTTGATGTTGCTGACGTCGTGCCTGTTTCCGCCCTCGTCAAATATGAATTTCTGACGCTGCCCGGATTCCCTGTCAGAGAATCCAACTATTACGCAATGGACGTGCGCCATGTCGGAGCTTTCCGAATACCAGCGGAAGGTACGGTATGCGAAGTCAATCTGGATGCCCATGCCGAAAATCAGCTTCCAGAGCACGGCGACGTGCTCGCCCTGGCAGATGGAGTTAGTGGACACGAGGGCTGTCCTCGTCTTTTTGCCGCGCATATACTCCGCGGCCTTCTTGTACCAGCAGCAGACGTAATCAAGGTTGCCGGCAGCCTTAACGCCGGAGAATGTGTCCGCTATATCCTTTTTCTGATCGCTCTCCTTGAGCATAATCCGTGCACCGGAGAAAGG
This sequence comes from Treponema sp., assembly GCA_017450845.1. GTDB lineage: Bacteria > Spirochaetota > Spirochaetia > Treponematales > Treponemataceae > Treponema_D. The sequence continues at coordinate 1,407 of JAFSSU010000166.1, read as the reverse complement.
CGGGTTGCCGATGATGTAGTCGTAGACGACCGGAGCAGCGTTCGTTTCTGGAAGCTTCTTCTCTTCCACTTCCTTTGTGATGACGTTCAGCTCCTTGAAATGTTTTCCTTCCAGCGGGCCGCCTGCCGTTTCCGCAGCAGGGGAACGGACTTCAATCTTCCCGCACTGCTCATCGATTCTATAGACGTTGAGCTTGTCGGCAAAGAGGAATCCCGTTCCTTCTTCCTCTGCGAGCGTTGCCCAGTCAAGGCGCAGCGCGTTGCCTTCCACGATGTTTGCCCCGGTCTTGAGCGGCAGGAAGTCGATGTTCTGGCTGATGATAGCCTCGGTCTCGGCAATCATCTGGCTTTCGGCAATCCAGAGGGCGGTCTTTGCGACGGTGACTGCGAAGTCGTTTATCTCTATGCCGTAGAACTGGCTGATGTGCACCTTGACCGGGTCCTCGAACACACCCATGAGGTTCTGCCCGCCGTAACGCAGTTTTATCGCTTCGTTTTCCAGGCGGCGGAGGGAAAGGTAAGTCTCTGTCAGGAAGTTGCCGCTCCCGCAGGCGGGGTCAAGGAAGGTCAGGCTGCCGAGCTTTTCCTGAAAGGCAAGCAGCTTGTCGCTTCGGCTTTTCGCTGCCGCTATCTTCGTAATCTGTCCGAGCTCTGCGTTAAGCTCATCCATGAAGAGCGGGTCTATGACCTTGTGGATGTTCTGGATGCTCGTGTAGTGCATGCCGCCCTTCCTGCGGGTCTCCGGGTTCAGCGTGGACTCAAAGACCGCACCGAAAATTGTCGGGCTTATCTCGCTCCAGTTGAAGGGAGCGCAGTCGTTCACGATGACATCGACGATTTCCTGCGTGAAGCCCGGTATCTCTATATTCTCGTCCTTGAACAGGCCGCCGTTCACGTAGGGGAAGGGCTTCAGACTCTCGTCGTATGTATCCCTGCCCTCAAGAGGAGTATCCAGTGCCTTGAACAGGTTCATCAGCCCCATGCGGACATTGGGGAGGTTGAATCCTTTGATGTAGTCCTCGAACGCCGTCCTCGTGTCGAACAGCCCCGCATCCTCGGCGTACAGGCAGAAGACGATGCGTACGCAGAGGATGTTCAGTGAGCGAAGCTGGTTTTCCGAAAGTCCGCGGGTGTTTCCTCCGGTCGGCACTGCACCGGCGGGAGGGATGAACTCCTTGTACAGGGCATCATAGAGCCTGTTGACAAGCCTGCCCGCTTCTACTGAAAGCTCTTCCTCGCGGCGTATGTTCTCATTCTTCTGGTCAACGAGGAACTGAAGGCGGTAGTATTCCTTGGGAAGGTCCTTCAGGAAAATCTGCTGCGGTTCGCCGTTCGGCAGCTCAAGGTCATATATGAGGAACTCGGAGAAATTGCAGGCGACGATCCAGCGGGGACGCATGGAGTTTGG
>JAFSSU010000165.1 GCA_017450845.1 Treponema sp. | reverse complement strand
GGACAGGAGCCTGGACATAAAGAAGGTGGAGGACAAGGTCGCCCTCTACAGCCTGGGCGGCACATCCGGGAGGACCGTATGGCGGCGGAGGTGGGAGACCCTCAGGATTCTGAAGGAGCTTGGCGTTCTCGATGGCGGATACATCCGCAGGGGAATCCTGGAGGCCGTCCGGGGGCGTCCGAGGTGCCTCGAGGGATGACTGATGCCCCGGCTCCGTCCCCGCAGACACCGTACCCCCACCCCAGCAGCACCCGCCAACCCCAGCGCATAGACAAGAACCCCGACAGACACCATGCCCTTCTTCTCGATAATCATCCCCTCCTACAACTCCGAGCGCTTCCTCCCCAGATGCCTCGGCCAGTGCCGCAGGCAGACCTTCCGCGGCTTCGAGCTGGTCATAACCGACGACGCGAGCACAGACGGGTCGGCGGACGTCATCAGGGACTTCATCGCCGCAAACCCGGACATCCCCGTCACCTTCCTCCCCTCGGAGGTCAACCGAGGCATCGGCTACAGCAAGGGCCTGGGCCTCAGGCACGCCCGGGGGGAGTACGTCGTCTTCCACGACAGCGACGACTGGATGGACGACGACTTCCTGGAACAGGGGTACGCATACCTGAAAGACGCGCGCCTCGACAAGCTCCGCTTCCGCATCCGAGTTCTCAACGAGGCGACGGGCAGGGTCAGGGTCAGGGGGACGACGCCGCACACGAGCAAATGGACCGAGGGCATGTTCCACGCGACCTTCTTTAAAAGGTCCGTGTTCGTGGACAACGGCATCTCCCTCAACGAGAGCAGGGACGTCGGGGAGGACCTGTACGCCCAGGTGCTCTTCAACAGGCGCTGCTCCTCCTTTCTCTGCGTACCGGAGGCGAAGTACACCTTCCTCTACCGGGCGGACAGCACGAGCGGCTACCTCACCTGGAGGACGGGCCACTGCCTGGACATCCAGCGCGAGACCGATAAGGCAATCATCGATGAATACCGGGCCATGCGGGAGGAGGGGAGCCCTGACGCGGACGAGTGCCTCCTCCTGTTCACCAAGCAGTACTACTTCATGCTGCTCCAGTTCTGCCGCCGCCTCCCATTCCGCGAGGCGCTGGCCTTCTACGGTGAGCTGAAGGCGATACAGGACGAGTACTTCCCCGGCTACCTCGGCAACAGGAGGCTGACCCTCCTGCGCGACAACGGGGAGCCGCCCGCCTTCCGCGCCGTCATCTTCATCTGCGCCTTCTGCGAGCGGCACGGACTCATGCCCCTCCTCCTGCGCGTCTATTCAGCCCTCGACAGGCTGCTCCACTTCCAGACCAAGTAGACCCTGCTCTCTGCCAGCCCCGGTTTTCCCGGGGCTTTTTTGTCTCCGCACCCTCTCCCTCCCAGTCTTACCCCTGCTACGTTCCGGTCGGTCCTGCACAATCTACCCCCGTAGACCGTCCGCCGGGGATCGGCAAAAATAATAAAAATTTTTTAAAAATTTTATTTGACAGGTCAGAAAAGCCGTGATATTATGACAATATATACTGGAAACGTTTCCAGTATCGTTTCCAGTCGTTTGTTCCAGTACTTTTTAGGAGGAAATTTATGAAAAGAGTCATCATCGGAACCTGCGTCATGCTGGCCGTGGCCATGAGCCTGTGCGCAGCAGGGAAAAAGAAGGGCACCGTCCGCTACCTGAACTTCAAGCCGGAAGTCGCCGCCGTGTATGAAGAGCTTGCTGCAGCCTACGAAAAGGAGACCGGCGTAAAGGTCATCGTCGAGACCGCCGCAAACAACACCTACGAATCAACGCTTACGGCGAAGATGGCGACCAAGCAGGCCCCGACCCTTTTCCAGATTAACGGCCCCGTCGGCTACGCGAACTGGAAGGATTACTGCGCCGACCTGAGCAAGACGGAGATTTACAAGCACCTGTCTGACAAGTCCCTCGCCATCACCGACAAGGGCAAGGTCTATGGCATTCCCTATGTCGTCGAGGGCTATGGCATCATATACAACAAGGCAATCACCGACAAGTACTTTGCCCTCTCCTCACGGGGAACCTCCTTCAAGAGCATGGATGAAATCAACAGCTTTGCAAAACTCAAGGAGCTGTGCGATGACATGCAGGCCAATGCAAGCCTGCTCGGCATCAAGGGCGTGTTCGCATCCACGTCGTTGAAGGCCGGTGAGGACTGGCGCTGGCAGACCCATCTCGCCAACCTTCCCGTCTATTATGAGTTTAAGAACAACAAGGTGGACCTGACCTCCAAGGCGACTCATCAGATCAAGTTCCAGTACGGCAGCAACTTCAAGAACATCTTCGACCTGTATACGACTGATTCAGTTGTGGACAAGAGGAACCTTGGCGTGAAGACTGTCGATCAGTCCATGGCTGAGTTCGCTCTCGAGGAAGCCGCGATGGTTCAGAACGGAAACTGGGCATGGGGCCAGATTGCCGGTGTCACCGGAAACAAGGTCAAGGCCGAGAACGTGAAGTACCTGCCCATCTACACGGGCGTGAGCGGCGAGGCTTCACAGGGCCTCTGCATCGGTACGGAGAACTTCTACTGCATCAACAAGAAGGCTTCCAAGGCTGACCAGCAGGCTACCGCTGACTTCATCTACTGGCTGTATTCTTCTCCGACCGGAAAGAAGTACGTGACGACCAAGCTCGGATTTATCGCCCCCTTCGACACCTTCGCTGAGAGCGAGAAGCCGTCCGACCCGCTGGCCAAGGAAATCCTTTCCTACATGTCCAAGAAGGGCATTACGTCCGTCTCATGGAACTTCACCCTGTTCCCGTCACAGACCTTTAAGGATAACTTCGGCGCGGACCTCCTGCAGTACTGCCAGGGTTCCAAGGACTGGAGCACGGTCTCCGCGAACGTCGTAAAGAACTGGAAGACCGAGTGGGAGCTGGTTGACGAGTAATCAACCACGATACAAGTGACGGGGCTGCTGCGCGACAGCAATGGGTACGCGGCAGCCCCTTTTTTAAACTTTTATGAGGAGTTCCCTATGGAAAACAATAAGGCGACAAGGAAATACTTTCCTATATTTGTGCTGCCGACGCTCCTGGCGTTCATCCTGTTTTTCTTCATTCCCTTCGTCATGGGCTTCGTGCTCTCGTTCACCAAGTTCAAGGTTATTACCGATGCGCATTTCATAGGCTTGAAGAACTACGTCAGGGCATTCACGCTGAACGACGAGTTCATCCATGCACTGGGCTTCACGTCTCTGTTTACCGTGGTCTCTGTGATTACGGTCAACGTGTTCGCCTTCATCCTTGCCCTGTTGCTCACGAACGGGCTCAAGGGAACGAGTTTCTTCCGCTCAGTGTTCTTCATGCCGAACCTCATCGGCGGAATCGTCCTAGGCTACATCTGGAACCTCCTCATAAACGGAGTGCTTCTGCGTTACTTCGGCGAGGACATCTCCTTCAACGCGAAATACGGATTCTGGGGCCTGGTCATCCTGACTAACTGGCAGCTCATCGGCTACATGATGGTCATCTACATCGCGGGGCTGCAGAACATATCCTCGGAACTGCTTGAGGCGGCCTCCATAGACGGGGCTTCGTCCCTCACGACCCTCTTCAAGATAAAAATCCCGATGGTCATGCCGTCAATCACTATCTGTATGTTCCTTACGCTGACGAACTCCTTCAAGATGTTTGACCAGAATCTCGCGCTCACGAATGGCGCGCCGGGAACTGAGACGGAGATGCTCGCCCTGAACATCTACAAGACCTTCTACGGACGCACGGGATTCCAGGGCGTCGGTCAGGCAAAGGCGGTCGTGTTCTTCATCATCGTCGCCATAATCGCCTTCCTTCAGCTTAAGCTCACAAACACAAAGGAGATAGAACAATGATGATAGAAAAGAACCGCACTGCCACGAGGACCTTCCAGACGGTGCTCCTCATAGCGCTTACCGCGCTGTTCATCTTCCCGATACTGCTGGTGTTCATGAACTCCTTCAAGTCCCGCCTCTATGTCTCCACGGATCCCTTCGCGCTTCCCGCAGGGGCAATGTTTGTAGGATTCGAGAATTACATCCGAGGCATCACCTCCTCGGGCTTCTTCGCCGCCTTTGCCCGATCCGTATGGATTACCGTCGCCGGAGTGCTCCTCATAATCGTCTGCACGTCAATGACGGCATGGTACATCGTGCGCGTGAAGTCCAAGTTTACCAGAGTACTCTACTATGCCTTCACGTTCAGCATGATTGTCCCCTTCCAGATGGTCATGTACACGATGACCTTCGTCGTTAACCGGATGAGCTTTGACAACGTGTTCGGCATCCTGTTCGTTTATCTGGGATTCGGGGCGGGGCTCACGGTATTCATGTTTACGGGATTCATAAAGGCAATACCGCTCGAGGTGGAGGAGGCTGCTACGATTGACGGCTGCAACCCCTTGCAGACCTACTTCCTCGTCGTCTTCCCCATGCTCAAGCCGACGGCCATCACGGTGGCAATCCTTCAGGCGATGTGGCTCTGGAACGACTACCTGCTGCCCTACCTTATCCTCGGTTCGGACCACAAAACCGTTCCCGTTGCAATCCAGCTCGCCATGCAGGGCGCATACGGGTCCACTGATTACGGCGGCTTCATGGCCATGCTCGTCGTTGCAATCGTTCCGATTATCGCGTTCTACATCTCGGCGCAGAAATACATCATCAACGGGGTCACCGCCGGTGCGGTGAAGGGTTGATTTCCGACATGACCATAAAAGACATTGCCCGCGAATGCGGCTGTGCCGTGGGAACCGTTTCTCGCGTCCTGAACAATCACCCTGACGTGAGCGAGAAGACGCGGGAAAAGGTCCTTGCGGTCGTGAAGAAGCATGATTTCATACTGAATGCGAACGCCAAGCTGCTCAAGGCTCAGGACAGCAAGACGATAGAGGTCCTTGTCAAAGGAACGTCAAGCATCCTGCTGAACAGCCTGCTTGAGCGCATTCAGAAACGTATGGAGCCCCTGCAGTACAACGCGAGCGTCGTTGTCCTTGACGAGTACGACAACGAAGCAAAGGCAGCCAACCGTATCTGCTCCGAGCAAAAGCCGGTGGGAATAATCTTCCTGGGCGGAAGCCCCGATTTGTGCAAGGATGATTTCGCTCGGCTTCCGCTTCCTTGCGTTCTTATATCAAATGAAGCGCAGTTCATCGAAGGTACGAGGCTTTCCAGCGTCAGTACGGACAATTTCACCGCTGCCAGCCACTCCGCTGACTATCTGCTCCGGATGGGGCACACGAAGATCGGCGTGATTGGGGGGGACCTGGGCGGCTCCGGAATAACCCAGCGGCGGTATGACGGTTTCCTTGCGAGCCTGACACGGGCGGGGCTTGCCTTTGACTACGGAAAAGCCTATGCTACGTCGAAGTATTCGTTTGAGGACGGGGCTGTTGCTGCATCGCGGCTCATGGAAAGCTACCCGGACCTGACTGCCATCTTCGCCATGTCGGACGTCATGGCAATCGGAGCCATCAGGAGGCTCGCGGATATGGGGCGAAAGGTTCCTGATGACGTCTCCGTAATCGGATTCGACGGAATCCCCCTCAGCAGCTACTACCAGCCCCGCCTCGCAACCATACGGCAGGAGACGGATCTGCTGGCGGACGAGGGGCTGAACATCCTGCTGAATATGATTGAGAGGAACGCCCCGCCGGAGAACAAGTTCATCCCCTTCGAGTTCATC
>JAFSSU010000164.1 GCA_017450845.1 Treponema sp. | reverse complement strand
CCGGAAAAGCCGTTGTGTGCACCCGGAACAGCTTATACCTTGAACAGGTCGATCTGGCTGCCGATTTTGTCGATGGAATCCTTTACCTGGTCCGCAATGTCGCTCAGGGCCGCGCCGGTATCGTTTATCTTGCGGGCGCCCGCACTCATCTCGTCCATGCTGTTCTTCATCGCCTCCGTCGCGTCCTGCAGCAGCTTTATCTCGTCCAGAATCGCCTGGTTTCCGGCGGACATCTCGGCGGATGCGCTGCGGACCTCGATGGTGCTGTCGTTCATCGAATGGAGGGCATCGCTTATCTGGCGGGAACCGCTGTTCTGCTCTTCCATCGCGGCCTTAATCTGCATGACCAGCTGGTCCGTATCCTGAATCTTGGCGGACACGGACGAGAACGCCTTGCTGGACTGGCCGGATGCGGCGACGACTTCGGTAATGGAATCCTTTATCTTCTTGAGCTGCTCGCCGATCGTCTTGGACTGGCCGGAGGAGGTCTCGGAAAGCTTGCGGATTTCGTCGGCGACGACCGAGAAGCCCTTGCCAGCCTCGCCTGCGTGGGCCGCTTCGATTGCGGCGTTCATTGCGAGCAGGTTGGTCTGGCTTGCAATGCTGGAAATCGCCTGGTTTGCCTCCTGCAGCATTTTGGACTGCTCTTCGATCTGCTGGATCCGCCGGTTCACGTCCTCCTGCTGGGTAAAGCCCGTCTGCGCGTCCTCACGGAGCGAGTCGAAGGATTCGGCCATCTTGTCGACCGAGTGGTTGACGGAGGCAATGTTGCCGATCATCTGCTCGACGGCGGCGGACGCTTCGGACACGCCTGCCGACTGGTTTTCTATCATGTGCTCGAGCGAGTTGATGTTGCCTGCTATCTGGTTGACGGCTCCCGCGGTTTCCTCGACGCTTGCGCTCTGGTTGACTATCTGCCGGTGCACGCTTTCGATGTTTGCGATGATCTCGGTGATGGCCGCTGCCGTGTCCTGCGCGGTTGCACTCATGTCCTCTCCGGCGAGGCTCAGCGTCCCCTTGGTGGACTGGAGGTTGCTGACGATGCCCTGCAGCTTTTCCACGAAGCCGTTGAAGCCCTTCACGACATCGCCGACCTCGTCGTTCGTCGCATCGGGGATGCGCTGGGTCAGGTCGGCGTTGCCGCTTGCAATCGTCGTGACGGAATCCTTGACGGTCTTGAGCGGCTTGAAGAGCATGGTGACGAGAATGCCGATGATTGCGGCGGCAAGGAGTACGGTGACCGCTATGACGATGGTGATGACGTGCTTCATCGCCGAGTGCCCGGCAAAGTAGACGGCGTAGGGGGCGACCGAGAAAACGGTCCAGTTGCTTCCGGGAACCTTCTTGTATGATGCGATGAGGTGCAGCTTGAGGTTCGGATCATTAAAGTCCTCGATTCCTTCCTTTCCCTCAAAGATGTGGTTCAGCACAAGGCCCAGGCCCGACTTGTCGTCCAGCTCTCCGTTCTCGGACTCGTCCGTGCCTTCGTTCGCGTTGGCGACGGTGGTGCGCTCCTTGTGGTTTATGACGGAGGGGTGCATGCCCCCGCCCAGGTCTATGTCCTTGATGACGTCCAGGAGGGCGTTCTCCTTGACGAGCATGACGATCGCGCCCATCGGCTGTCCGTTCCTGCCGCGGACGGGGACGCTGTAGCTCTGCAGGATGCCGTTGACGGCGGGGCTGAACAGGGGGTCGGAGATGTACTCCCTGCCGGCCATCGGTTCGGTAAAGTACGTCCGCTCCTTCATGTTCAGAAGCCGTCCGTCAGCAGTGATGCAGTTGCCCTCCTTGTCGTAGAAGGCGACGTTCTCGTACCTGCCGCCGAGGGCGGACACGATGCCGGTGAACAGGCGGCTTTTCTCCTGCAGGGGGATGTTCTCGTCCTTGACGGCGTCCAGTTCCGCAAGGAATCGGAGGGAAGTCAGGTTCTTCTCGTTTATGGCTTCAATCTGGTGGACGATGTCATCCGTCACTGCAGAAAGCTGAGAAAAGACGCTCTTTGTCAGGTTCCGGGAGGATATGACGTAGGCGATGGAACCGATGGCGATGGTTACGACAAGGACGACGCTCAGGAACATCACCAGCATTTTTGCAGTCAGTGAGACGCGTGCAGATTTTTTCAGGCTCATTCTATCTCCTCTTACGATACTTTTTGTTCGGTACTTTTTGTACATTCCGGGTTTGATGCGGTTAACTCAGTATAGCACCGCTGCGGCAAAAAAGCAATTTTTTTACGGAAACCGTGCCGGCGGTCACAGTCGCCTTGTAGCCGCACGGCCGGGTCATTGGCCATCACAGGGCGGCCTTACACCTTGAACAGGTCTATCTGCCTGCCAATCTTTTCGATCGCATCCTTCATCTGGCCGGAAATGTTCTCCAGGGCGTTGCCGCTCTCGCTGATTTTCTGCGTACCGGCCGACATCTGGTCCATG
>JAFSSU010000163.1 GCA_017450845.1 Treponema sp. | reverse complement strand
TTCGGCTCCCTCTTTGACTCCACCCAGACGATGGTCAACAAGGTTGCCGACGGCCTCTTCGAGGTTCAGGTTGTCTCTTGGTACGACAATGAGAACAGCTACACCTCTCAGATGGTTAGGACCATCAAGTACTTTAGCGAGCTGAAGTAGTCCTGGTCTGACCAGATAAGGCCTCCGCCTCGGCGGAGGCCTTTTTTATGCTGAATCGACCTATGGACTTTTCTTCCGAAATAGTATAGTATGACCCGTGCATAAGGGGGTGCATATCGTTTTGTAGGCGGTATGCCCCCTTTTTCTGTTTTGGAGGCCACTTTGGACATCTTTTTGAAGCAGCTGGTCAACGGCCTGTCGCTGGGCAGCATCTATGCCCTGATTGCCCTTGGCTATACGATGGTCTACGGAATCGTGAAGCTCATAAACTTCGCGCACGGGGACGTGATGATGGTGGGGGCGTACACGGGCTATTTCGTCCTGCGGGCCATGGGTACGACTCCCCTTGGACTTTCCTGCGCCTTTGCGGCGGCCATGCTCGTCTGCGCCCTGCTGAGCGTGCTCATCGAACGCTGCGCATACAGGCCGCTCAGGAACTCTCCCCGGCTCAACTCCCTGATCACGGCGATTGCGGTGGAGCTCATCCTGCAGAACCTCATGAGGGTCCTGCCTTTCGTGGGGCCTGACCCCCGTCCCTATCCGGTCATGCCGTCAGTCAACCACACGCTGGTGACGGCCTCCTACCCGGGAGGGCTTGTCTCCATCTCCGACATCCAGATACTGGTCATCATAGCCTCGGTCCTGCTGATGCTCCTCCTGAACCTGCTCATAAACTACACGCGGACGGGCAAGGCGATGCGGGCCGTCAGCTATGACATGGGGGCGGCGAGCCTGATGGGAATCAGCGTCAACAACACGATAACGATAACCTTCGTCATCGGCTCGATCCTCGCGGGAGCGGGCGGAGTCCTGTATGCGAGCGCATACCCGCAGATTGACCCGACTATGGGCTACATCCCCGGGCTCAAGGCATTCGTCGCGGCCGTCCTGGGCGGAATAGGCTCCGTACCCGGCGCGATGGTCGGTGGCGTAATCCTCGGCATTGCGGAGACTATGGCAAAGGCCTATGTCTCGTCCCAGTACGCCGATGCCATCTCTTACTGCATCCTCATTGCCATCCTGCTCGTCAAACCGACCGGGCTCCTCGGCAAGAAACAGGTCGTCAAGGTTTAGGGAGGGGATATGAAAGACAAGAACTTGAGGAACTTTATCCTTTTGGGGGCCATAGCCCTTGCGTGCCTTCTGATTCCTGCCGTCCTTATTGAGTTCGGCGTGATTGACGCGTATTCCGCCCAGATACTGACTTTGGGCGGGCTGAATGCGATAATGGCGATTTCCGTCAACGTCATCTCCGGCATAACAGGCCAGCTCTCGCTCGGGCAGGCAGGCTTCGAGGCTATCGGAGCCTATACCGTCATAGCCCTGACCGAGAGCGTGGGCATTCCCCTGCCTCTGAGCATCCTGCTCGCGGCCCTGGTCGCCGCCTTTGCGGGCTTCCTGATCGGATTCCCGACCCTGAAGCTGGAGGGCGACTACCTTGCCATCGTCACGCTCGCGTTCGGCGAGATAATCCGGGTCTTCCTGGTGAACCTGAAGGACCTGACCGGCGGGCCCAACGGCAAGCAGTTCAGCACGATACTGACGACCTCGCTGGAGCACGGCGCGATGATTTCATACCTTGCCATCATCGGGACGCTTATCCTTATCATCATCCTCCTGCACAACTTTATCCGCTCGACATACGGCCGGGCAATCCTCGCCGTCCGCGAGGACGAGATTGCGGCACGGAGCAACGGCATCTCGGTCTTCCGCTACAAGATGATAGGATTCGTCATCGCGTCTTTCATCGCTGGCGTGGCGGGCGGCCTGTACGCGCCCTTCCTGGGCTTCATCCAGCCCAAGCAGTTCGACTTCAACGCTTCCATAAACGATTTGATTTACGTCGTCTTCGGCGGCAGGGGGAGCGTCACCGGCTCGGTCATCGCGGCCTTCTCGCTGACGATTTTGCAGGAGGCATTGCGCATCCTCAAGGACTACCGGCTCCTGATTTACCCGGTGCTGCTTATCCTGATGATGCTGTTCAGGCCGCAGGGGCTTCTTGGTACCAAGGAGCTCAGCTTTACGTCGATCTGGGAGAAATCCCCCGCGTTCTGCAGGAACCTGATCGCGCGCTTCAGGAAGGAGGCCTAGCATGGCAGAAAGAGAACTGCTCCTGAGGGCAAAGGACATATCGATTCAGTTCGGGGGGCTCAGGGCCGTCTCCTCGTTCAACCTGGACCTGTACGCAGGTGAGCTGGTCGGGCTGATTGGCCCGAACGGGGCGGGCAAGACCACGGTGTTCAACATGCTGTCGGGCGTGTACAAGCCGACCGAGGGGACGATTACCTTCGTGGACAGGGACGGAAAGCTCCTGGTGACGAGCGGCAAGAACCCCACCCAGCTGAACCGCATTGGCATAGCGAGGACATTCCAGAACATCAGGCTCTTCGGATCCATGACCGTCGAGGAGAACGTCAAGGTGGCCCTTCACCAGAAGAGGACGGCAGGCCCGCTCGACGTGGAATTCCGCAGTTCCCGCTTCCGCCGTGACGAGAAGATGATGCAGGAGAAGGCGGAAAGCCTGCTCTCCCTCTTCCATATAGACGGCCTCAGGGGGGAACTTGCCCGCAACCTGCCTTACGGCGAGCAGCGCAAGCTTGAGATTTGCCGTGCGCTTGCGAGCGAGCCCAAGCTCCTGCTCCTGGACGAGCCTGCCGCCGGAATGAACGGGCAGGAGACGGGAGACTTGATGGATATGATTTCATTCATCCGCAAGGAGTTCAACCTGACGATTCTGCTCATAGAGCATGACATGAAGCTCGTCATGGGAATCTGCGAGCGGCTGATGGTGCTAAACTATGGCCGCATCATTGCGAGCGGGCTGCCGGAGGAAATCCAGAACAATGAGGATGTCGTCAAGGCATACCTGGGCTCGGGATTCGGCAAGGACAAGGAGGGCGCGTCATGAGCATGCTGGAAGTGAAGGGGCTTGAGGTCTCATACGGCGCGATAAAGGCCCTGAAGGGCATATCGTTCTCGGTGGAGCAGGGTGAGATAATCAGCCTGATTGGCTCGAACGGGGCAGGAAAGACGACGACCCTGCACAGCCTGAGCGGGATTATCAGGAAGGCCTCAGGTTCCGTCGTGTTCGGCGGGCAGGACATCTCCTCGCTGTCTGCCGACAAAATCGTTGGGCTCGGTTTGATTCAGGTTCCGGAGGGGCGGCGGGTGTTCGCCAACATGAGCGTCCGCGAGAACCTGGAGCTCGGCGCCTTCCTTCGCCGGGACAAGGCCGGGATAAAGCAGGACATGGAGAAGGTCTTCGAGCTTTTTCCCCGGCTCAAGGAGCGGTCCCGGCAGGAAGCGGCGACCCTTTCCGGCGGCGAGCAGCAGATGCTCGCGATGGGGCGGAGCCTCATGGCGGGGCCGAAGCTCCTGCTGCTGGATGAGCCGAGCATGGGGCTTGCCCCGATTCTTGTCGATGAGATTTTCAGGATAATACAGGAAATCAACAAGGAGGGCACGACCGTTCTCCTGGTTGAGCAGAACGCATACAAGGCCCTTTCCATCGCAAGCCGTGCCTACATCCTTGAGACCGGCAGCATCACGAAGGAGGGGGCGGCCCGCGACTTGATCTCGGACGAGGCCGTGAAATCCGCCTATCTGGGCGGATGAGAGAATAGCTGGAAACAGGAGGAAGAGCTATGCTGGTAAAAGATGTCATGACAAGGAACCCTATCACTATAACGGGGGACAGGCCTTTGCCCGAGGCAAAAGACCTTATGACGAAGAACGATATAACGAAGCTTCCGGTGCTGGACAAGTCCGGGCAGCTGATCGGAATCATCACGGGCAACGACATAAAGAACTCCGGCCCGAGCGATGCGACGACCCTGGACATGTTCGAGCTGAGCTACCTGCTGAACAAGATGACGGTCAGCAAGGTCATGGTCTCTCCGGTCGTAACTGTCAGCGAGAACGAGACGGTGGAGGAGGCTGCCCGCCTGATGCTGGACTACGACATCGGCTCGCTCGTCGTAAAGCGGGATGAGCTGGTCGTCGGGATCGTAACCGAGAGCGACCTCTTCAAGGCCTTCATCAGCATGTTCGGCACCAGGCACGCCGGTGTCCGCGCTACCTTCGTGATGGGCGACAAGCCGGGAGCCCTGAGCGTCCTTTCCAAATCCCTCGCCGACAAGAACGGAAACATCGTCTCCCTCGTCACTGCCGACGTGGAGGAGGACGCGGGAAAGCGCAAGGTGACGCTCCGCGCATCCGGAATTGAGATGGATGACATGAAGGGCATCATCGCGGAGGCCGGAGCCACTCTGGAAGACATCCGCCGGGTATAGGCAGGCTGCCGGTCGCTGTGTGGCCGGCCTTTTTTTGAGCTTGCAAGCGGTACATGGATGTGCTATAATATCCTATCACTTTTATAGGAGTTATCTATGAACGAAGTATATGATTTCATCAAATCCTGCGGGACTTATTTTCTTGCGACGGATGATAACGGCCAGCCCCGTGTCAGGCCTTTCGGCACCGCGAACATCTTTGACGGCAAGCTGTACATCCAGACGGGCAAGTCCAAGAACGTCTCCAAGCAGATCCAGAAGAATCCGCGCGTGGAGCTGTGCTGCATGAAGGGGGCCGACTGGCTCCGCGTGGAAGGCGAGCTTGTCCGCGATGACAGGCGCGAGGCGAAAGCCGATATGCTTGAGCACTATCCCGATCTTAAGAAAATGTATTCCGCAGATGATGAGAATACCGAGGTCCTGTACTTCAAGAATGCGACCGCGACTTTTTACAGCTTCACCGCTGCCCCGAGAACAGTTAAGTTCTAGACGGCATGCGCACAGGAATAATCGGTTATGGCAGCATGGAAATAAATGAACTGGCATACTGCGGAACTCCCTGAGCTTGAGCTGATGCAGAAGTGCGCCGTCAGCAACATGCTGCTTGCAAACAATTACAGCGCGGTCAACTGCCTCTTGTATCAGAAAAAGTACCGCTTCCAGATTGCCGTTCAGGACGGATGGTTCTTCGGGCGCTATGAGGAAGGCTCTTCCTTCAGCTTCAGCTTTCCGCACCACGTGGACGGCGATATGTCTGGAATTGGCGATGCCATCGCCATCCTTGAGCTGGAAGCAAAAGAATCCGCTTCTGGCTTGGGCTTCCGGAATGTAACGCTGGAAGAAAAAGAAATCCTCAGTTCCCGTTTTCCGTTGCTAATGGCGGAGAAGGATGAAGGTCTTGGCGACTATATCTATCTTACGGAGAATCTAGCTTCCCTTCCCGGCAAGAAATACAGCAAGAAACGCAACCATGTCAACCAGTTCAGGAAGAAGCGTCCTGATTTTGTTTTTCAGGAACTGACTGCGGACAATCTGGACTGTGCCATGCGCGTTGAGGAAGCCTGGCTTGCGGAAAGCCGTGCGTCAGGACTGGATGATGCGGATGCGTCGGCTTTGGAGATGGAGAGGGCCATAATTCTTGCCGCCATAAAGGACTTCGGATTTTTTTCGGAAATCGCGGGGATGACGGGCGGCCTTCTTTTTGTGCAGGATGAGCCCGTTGCCTTTTGCATCGCGAGCCTGCTGAGCCCGTCCGTGACCGACGTGCACTTCGAGAAGTGCCTTTCGGCATTCGCACAGGACGGGGGCTATGCGGTCATCAACAACGAGTTCTCCAAGACTGTCAGCACGGAATACATAAACCGCGAGGAAGACCTGGGCATCCCGGGGCTCAGGAAAGCAAAGCTTTCCTATTACCCCGAGATGGTTCTGGAGAAATTCAACGTTCGGATTTGAGGTGGACGAGCTGGCCCTGGAAGTCGCCCCAGGGACGGGGCAGCAGAAGCCCGGCTCCCTGGAGAGTGAGGGCTGACCAAGTTCCAAGGTCCTGCTTCTTGCCCGTGCTGTCCTCCATCTCTGCCCTGTACTTCCGTGCCGGGTCAAGCCCCTTGATGATTATCTTGCGTGACTTGCTGTTCGGCTTGGCGAGCACCTGGACAACCGTGACAAGGGCTTCCGTCTTGTCCTTGGACACGACTTCCCACGCGTCGTAGTCGTTCCCGTTCTCGCGGGAACTTGCAATCTTGTAGTAGTCGCCTTCCCGCACGAGCGGGTTGTACATGTGGTAGAGGTCAATCTGCCCGTCGATCAGCGATTTGTCATCGTCCGCCATCTTGGTGATGTCAAGCTCGTAGCCGAATGTTCCCGCGAGGGCGACATAGCCCCTCGTCCTGAAGGGTGTGTTGCGGCCGCATGCCTGGCTCGGGCAGACGCTGACGTGCGCACCCATCGAGGAGAGGGGGTATACGAGCGCGGTCCCTTCCTGTATGGCAAGCCGCTCCACCGCGTCGGTGTCGTCCGAGCACCAGATCTGCGGGCTATAGTAGAGCATTCCCGCATCAAACCTTCCGCCTCCTCCCGAGCAGTTCTCCAGAAGGATACCGGGGAAGTCCGTGACGAGCCGCTCCTGCATCTCGTACATGCCGAGGACATAGCGGTGCGAAAGCTCTCCCGCCTGCTCCGTGGAAAGACAAGCACTTCCCAGGTCGCTCAGCGGCCTGTTCATGTCCCACTTGACGTATTCGATGTTCGCGCTCTCAAGCACTTTCTTTATCTGCCCGTAAATGCAGTCGCGGACTTCCTTCCGGCTTATGTCCAGCACGAGCTGCTGCCTTGCCTGTCCCGGCTCCCTGCCCGCGACCTGGATGGCCCAGTCGGGGTGCTGCCGGTACAACTCGCTGTCAGGTGAGATCATCTCCGGCTCGAACCAGATACCGAACTTCAGGCCCAGCTTGTTCACCTCGCTGACAAGGTGCGCCAGCCCGCCTTTCAGCTTGTCCTCGTTGACGAACCAGTCCCCGAGCGAGGAGTCGTCGCTGTTCCTGTGCCCGAACCAGCCGTCGTCCATGACGAGCATCTCTATGCCGTGTTTCGCCGCCTCTCCCGCAAAAGCAATAAGCTTGTCCGTGTCGAAGTCAAAGAAGGTAGCCTCCCAGTTGTTGATGAGGACGGGACGGCTCTTGTCGCGCCACGAGCCGCGTATCAGGTGCGTCCGCCACAGATTGTGGAATTCCTGAGACATGCCGTTCAGCCCCTTGTCCGACCAGACGAGCACTGCCTCCGGCGTGACGAACCTTTCCCCGGGATTCAGCTGCCAGCTGAATGTCTCCGGGTTGATTCCCGTAACGAAGCGGACGGAGTCAAACTGGTTCAGCTCCGCCTGCGTGATGAAGTTGCCGGAGTAGAGGAGGGCAAGCCCGTATACCTCCCCCCTGTCCCAGTCCGCGTTGCGTTCCGCGAGGGCAGCGAAATTGTTCATCTGGTGGCCGGTCTCGCCCCGCGTCGAGTAGACGTTCGACTTTCCGTGGTGCAGGGGGACGCGGTCCATGTGCCGCTCCCGCGCCCAGCTTCCGTGCAGGGAGATGAAGTCGAACTCCTTGTCCTGCCTGTCCATGTCCATGCAGAGAGAGAGGGCCTTGCGGATTTCAAGCGTCTCGTTCCCGCAGTTTTTGATTTCCGCGTGGCGGGCGATTGCGTCGATTCCCTCAAAGACCGAATAGTAAAGGTCAACTTCCAGGTTCAGGATGTCGTCCGCGCAGTGCAGGACCAAGGTCATGCAGTCCTTGTCTTCTCCCCAGGTGGCGGGCAGGCCGTCGAGGGCTTTCTTGCCCCTGACGATTTCGTGCGAGCGGACGCTCAGGCTGACGGCGGACTGTCCCTTGCCGTTCCGTATGTCCAGCGCGCTCTCCCGGTAGTCCCCCATGCCGCCGCAGGGATATTCCCACTGGAATGCGTCGAAGAACGAAAGCTTCTCCCTCTTGAGCTTTGATGGGGTGAAAGGGTACTCGTTCACTCTGAGCAGCTGCGCCAGATTGTCCTGCCCGCCCAGCTTCTTGCCGTAATGCACGTGGCCCGCGAAGTCCGCCCCGTCTGCCAGCGCGATATAGTATCCGCTCCCCTCCGTCTCCACGGAGAAGGTCTTGTGTTCTTTGTCGTATGATATGTTCATACCGTGAGTTTAGCACGGAGAGGGCAGGGCGGACAAGGGGGCGACAATGACTCCTTGTCCCATGCGTGTGTGTGGGGGGGGGCTGATGTCCTGAATGCCCATCGTCCTCTGTACAACTAGGACGGACTGTGCTACAATAGATTTTATGGAAGAAAAGGACTTCAAGAGCGAGGAGGAATACGTCTCTCAGGCTGGTACGGGCAAGTTGCTCAATCCCCGCGTGGACTCGACCTTCAAGGCCCTGTTCACCCAGAAGACGGAAGACTCCTACGAGGCCATGAGGTCTTTCCTCTCGGCTGCCACGGAGCGGACGGTAATGTCATGGAAGCTTACCGCGAACGATGCTCCCGCGAGTTTCTCCGGGCAGCGTGACGTGAGTTACGACATTTCTTGCGAATTCGACGACGGTATGGCTGCGGACATTGAGATGCAAGCCTTCGACCAGAAATACGATTACGGCAAGCGGGCGGAGTATCAGGTTGCGAGGCTGGAGACGACCTACCTCAAGAAGGGAGACGACTGGGAAAAGGCTCCGACTGTTTATCAGATAAGTATCTTGGACTTTAATTATGGGGGCGAGGACACTGACGGAGACACCACGGAAAGGGCGGAAAAATCGAGGAGCCCGGTGAGCCGGTACGCTATGCGGACTAAAGACGGAAGGGAACTTGCAAACTCACTTAACATCATCTTCGTGGAATTGCCAAAGGCCAAGGGGCTTGAGGACAGTGTTGAGACGAACACTGCTCTTGAGAACTGGGCGATATTCCTGAAGAATGCGGATAATCCCAAGAAAGCGGATGTCATACGGAAACTTACGGACAAGGAGGCAGGGCTTATGAATGCACAGAAATCACTTTCATCAATCAGCGCGAACCGCGACCTGTGGATAGCGCAATACCATCAGGAACTCCATGAGCGTGACCGCATATCAGGTCTGTCGGCGGCTAGGGAACTTGCCGCCTGAGGTGCTTTACTCTTTGTAATCTTTGTGATAGCTTTCTATACTATAGGTGGAAAAATGACCAAAGAAATATTTGAACAACGGCTTAAGGCGATATTGGGAAACGCCCCGGACGGAATCCCGGTGACGGACGTGATGAAGGTGATGCAGCTCAGTTGGAACGAGATGGAGCAGCTTAGGGATTCCTCCGGAGCGACAGTCTGGAAGTCGTTCTTCTCCTCTCTTGACGGCATAGCTGTCTCAGGGAAGAACGGAACAAAGAATCTTGTTCTTGCAAATTCTTCTGATACCAATACCCCCCCCCCCCCCGGGTATCTGGAAATTCAAGTTCACAGCCTAGCGGCATAAACGCACGGATAAAAACACTTCTTGCCTATTTGAATCAAGGTTTGTACGGCAAGGAAGAGGCTGTCCGCCTTGCCCTCCTTTCTGCGGTCGCGAACGAGAGCATTTTCTTTATGGGGCCTCCCGGAACCGCAAAGAGTATGATAAGCCGCCGCATTGCGTGCGCGTTCAAGGACTTCCACGATAAAAAGCAAAAAGCAGTATACTTTGAGTACCTGATGAACGAGTTCTCCACGCCGGACGAAATCTGCGGACCGGTGGACTTGTCCGCCCTCAACGAGAAGCCCAGCCGCTACGTCAGGCAGACGGAAGGCTACCTGCCTACGGCGAGCGTCGCTTTCTTGGACGAGATATGGAAAAGCGGGCCTGCCATACTGAATACGCTTCTTACGATTATAAACGAAAAGAAATTCCACAACGGAAAGAAGGTCGAATCCGTACCGCTTGTGTCCCTTGCCGCAGCGAGCAACGAGCTTCCCGAAAAGGACAGGGGGCTTGAGGCCCTCTGGGACAGGTTCGTGCTGCGCGTCTTTGTGAACCCGGTGGCAAACGAGAATGATTTCTTCCGCGTCGTCGATGACGCTGGCAGTGAGCCGAAACTGAGCGAGGAGCAGGAAGCTTCCCTTCTCGGCATAGACGAGGTGAAGGGCTGGCAGGCTGCAATCAACGCCGTGGAACTTTCAGATGAGGCAAAGAATGTAATCACGGCAATACGGCAGGAACTCACTAAGCTGAACGCTGACGGCAAGCACACGGGCGACGAGACCTATTATGTCTCTGACCGTCGTTGGAAAAAAATCGTGCATATCCTTAAGACGAGCGCGTTCCTGAACGGGCGCAATGCCGTGGACCTGATGGACTGCTCGCTTATCGAATATGCGATATGGAACACCGACAAGCAGCATGATGAGGTCTCAAGCCATTATAAGACTTACGATAATGTAGATTATGGCCTTCTGGCTGTGATACTCAGACAGAATGGCATAAGCGCGACCGCTGCCCTTGATGACATTTCCGACAAGATAGACCGTTTCAGGAAGGAGATAGACTACGACTGGTTTGATGCGGTCACAGAACCGGCGACGGACAAGATTGTCGTTGTGAACGGAGAGAAGTGCTATGAGTGTACGGATCCAGAAGACAATTCCATCTGGTATGTGGGAACAAAGCAAAACGATTATCGTGCATATTACAGCGGAGATTTCAGGAATGTATATGATAGGTCAAAACAACTGATAAGAGAGGATTGTCAATTTTCTAGAAAAGGGGACGAAATCACTTGCTGGAAAACTTTCAAGGTGAACAAGAACCCTGCCAAGACGCACTTGGAGCCAAAGAAGGGCTTGTCGAGCACCGTTATGGCTGCCGCACAGGAGCTTTTTGACAAGAAGAAGTATAATCCCATCAAGACTATGATTGACTCGGAGAAGAAAAAGCTCTCTGAGTTCAAGGCTGAGCAAGAGAAGCCCTTCTGCGGGAATTCATTCGCGGACACATACAAGTACTGCCCCGTGGTTTTTGGCAAGATTGATACTTTGCTCAATCAGCTTGAGAGCAAGGGTGTCGATCTGGACGAGCAGCGTCATCGCTACCATTCCATCCAGCCCAACGGGTAGACGGATGCAGACCACCGACAAATCAAGGCGTTTTGCCCTGCAGGCAATGCAGGGTATGTCCCTGATGCGGCAGCAGTATGCCGCCCTGTCCTCTGGGAAAAAATTGGGCAGGGAAGGGCTGGCGCAGCTTGCTTCCGGCAAGCTCCGCCTTCAGGAGGCTGTCGCACGGACAGGCTCCAAAGCCGCGATGACGATGCTTGACGACGGAAAGCTGAATCCGCTGAAGTCCATGCAGGATGCCTACTGGAGGCAGTATTTTGCCAGTATGGCAACTGCCGAGACTGAGCTGAAGGCGGATGTGCTGAAAAGCTATTCTGACAACAAGGAAATCCGCCAGTTCGAAAAATTCGGCAGTTCCCAGATAGGTGACGAGCTTGAGCGCAAGGCCATCGTGCAGAGCCTTGCGGACGGCCTGGACAATTCACTTCCCGCTTCCGAGAGGCTACCATTCGCGTCCGGTCAGGCTGCGCAGGAAGCCTCCCTATTCCTGAAGACGGAGAGTCAGGAGCAGCAGGAGCTGCAAGAATTCGTCGCAGGTGATTCCTGTCTCAACATACAGACGCAGACAGAGATTCTGGGCTGCCTGCAGGAGAGCTATGAGCGGACCAGCATAGAGAACCCCGAGACTCCCTTTTATGCGGAGAACGCCATCATACAGAAGATGAAGGGTCTCTCCGACGGGGAGCTTCTGTCGTCACTCGATGCATACAAGAAGGATTTGGATGAAAGCGGGACGGGCAGGGACAATTCCGCGGCTTTTGATTTCTATGCGGACTGGTATAAGAAGGAGTCTGGGAAAAAGAAGCCAAATCTGCATGAGATAGAGGTACATGCCCGCAAACTCCGTGAGGACTTGCAGAAGTCTCTGGACGAGCGATATATTGCATGGCGGCTTGAGCAGCTGGATACGGCCCGCAAAGCCTACCTTGCGGACTTGTACAAGTACCTTGCTTGGGTGCGCAAGAGCGTCAGCAACATCAAGAAGCTCGGGAGCATGATTTCCGTCTTTATGAGCCCTGACAAGCTGGCTGAGATGTTCGTCGCCAGTTCCCGCAAGCTGTGGGCGGACAGGAAATGGGAAAGCGACGGATTTGCTAATTCGTATGATTTCCCCGGTCACGGATGGGGTTTGTCCGAAGGACGTTTCGGTGACTACGGTTTTGCCCTGCTCAAGGAATTCGCGGACTTGCTCGGGAACGACGAGGCTCTCAATGATCTTGCGGACATAATCGGCAGGCAGGAAGAGGAGCAGGAGCGGTATGAGAAGGAACTCCGCGACAAGATTGAAATCAAGACGGAGTACCATCCGCATCCTGCTTACCGGGGGCAGATCAGCGGGCTCAAGCTGAGCGGTGAGATTTCATCCGCCCTGCCAACCGAGCTTGCCCTGTCGCAGACCCCGGCGACCACGCTCTACTTTGCCCAGAAATTCGCAGAGAGAAAAAGCTGCTCTCCTACGCGTACATAAACAGGGTCAAAAGCGTCAGGACGGAGCATACCCAGGAAGAAGTGGATGTTGCCTCCACGGAGACCGAGCAGAAAGGTCCCGTCATCATCTGCGTGGACACGAGCGGCTCCATGTCCGGAGCACCGGAGCGTGTCGCAAAGACGATAACATTCGCTCTTGCAAAGAAGTGCCTGGAAGGGGAGCGGGGCTGCTACCTCATTTCATTTTCTACGGGAATTGAAGTGCAGGATTTGTCCGTCTTTGATGCGGCGGGCGGTCTGGCGGCCCTCATACGCTTCCTTCGGAATTCATTCAACAGGGGAACAGAAGTCTCCCCGGCATTGAAACATTCCCTTGAGCTCATGCAGGAAAAGGAATGGAAGAACGCGGATGTCCTTGTCGTGAGCGATATGATTATGGGAACTCTTACTGATGATGTCGTCAGGCAGATGAAGGAACAGCAGAAAAAGAAAACGAAGTTCTATTCCCTCGTCATCGGCAGTTCCGGCAACAGGGATGTCATGAACTTCTTTGACGAGGTGTGGAGCTATGACACCAACGCCCGCGATGCCATGCGGCATCTGGTGCGCCAGATAAACTCGATAGGAGAAAGAGGAGAAAAAGATATATGATGAACGAAAAGATGGATAGTGAGCTTCAGGATAAAGAAAGCTATATTGAGAATGCCCTGTATAACCCTGACATGGAGAAATCATTGCTGGACTGCGCCAAGGTACTGGAATGGGCTTTGAAGAATATCCTTCAGCTCGAGAAGGTTGAGGGGGCGAAATCCATAAAGACCTTGGGGGCTCTTTTGGACACCCCTGCTGTGAAGAAAGCTGTCC
>JAFSSU010000162.1 GCA_017450845.1 Treponema sp. | reverse complement strand
TGACCCCCAGGTTGCCGACCGCCGCCCAATGCATGGACTCGGTCTCGTCCGGATAACTGACATGCGGGACTTCGCTGTATGTCGCAGGGCCTTCCTGCCACATCATCGTATACGGCGGATTCTGCATGGCGGCCCCCATCTTCCCCATCGCGTTAGACAAATCTATCATCTGGTTGGCCATGTCGATCGAGCTGTTCGCCGCGTCCATATTGATTGAATTCTGCCGGCTCATCGTCCCGCTCGCCTGAACGGTCGGAACAAAGACGTTCCAGGAGTACTTGGCCGCCCGCCTCTTTATCTCAAGGTCTATGTCCGCGCTTTTCAATGTCTTGCTGTTCTTGACGGCATAATCAACCGCCTCGTCCACGGTGAACACCCTGGCAGGCTGGGCAAAGGCCGAAGCCTGAGCAAGGAGAACGAGAATCAGCACGCAAAGCCCCCTGCCCCGCCTCATACCGAAAACTCCTGACATACTCATAATGCGCCTCCTTTCGCAGTCCCGGAAATTCCCGAGGACAAAAAGCCGTACATCACCCTGACGGCCAAAAGCATCTCCTCATCATCCCAGCCCTGCCCCTGGCAGTGCAGGTAGAGCATGGCGGGCAAGGAAAAGAACCATGACAAAAGCAAATTGCCGTCGAATTTCCTTATCCCAAGGTCTGGCAGGGCCGGCACGAGAGGCGGCATGCTCTCCAGGGCCTCCAGTTCCGGACCACATGCTCCCTTGGCGAGCAGGGGATGCATGCCGGAAAGGACAATTCCTTTGAATATGCTGAGTATTCCGGGTCGGGCTATGAAATACAGCATACAGGTCCTCATTATCGCGTAGATTCTACCGCCGTACCCTTCCAGCCCCCTGACGCTCTCCAGGATCGTGGCATACAGCGACGACAACTCCTCGCTGACAAGGCTCGCCAGCATGTCGTCCTTGCTCCTGAACGATGAGTAGAGGCTGCTCTTGGCAAGCCCCAGTTCCCCGGCAATGGCCTCCACAGTCACTCCCTGTAGTCCTTTCTTCCCTATGACCGACACAAGGGCCGTGAAGGCCCGGTTGACGGGACGGGCAGCGGACATCCCACGGTCGCAGGCCTCATCAGTTTTCCCGAAGTCAGACAGGCATTCCAGCCCCTCCAGCCCCTCCTGTATGAAGGAGTTGAGCTTTTCGATGAATGGGGAGGCATCCCCGCATTCATCCCCCTTGGAGGAAGAGAACCACAAGAGCAGAAAATAGAGGAATGTCGAGCTGGTGAAGACTGTCAGCAGGTATCGGTCCTTGTCCTTGACCGAGCCGTCAGGGGCGAATACGTCGTCAAAGAGCCTTACACCCCGTTCCCTGAGCCGCATCAGGACAGAATCTATCTTTATGCCGGGCAGGGTGGAAAAGAGGTAGAAAGTCTCCTCCCTGTTCCGCGCAAGCTGGCCGATTATCAGCGAGAGCGCGTCGCCCAGCCGCCCCTCCCTCAATATAGGATCCATATCCTGAAGGACCGTCGTCAGGTGGGAGAACACCCTCTCGTCCATTTCCTCCAGGAGAGCATCCTTCGTCTTGAAGTGCTTGAAGATGGCGGGCTTGCTTATGCCCACCCGGTCGGCAATCCGGGACAGGGAGACCTTCTCGAACATGAAGTCCCCGTAGAATGAGAATGCAGCCTCGACAATCCGCTCCCGCGTGCCGGGCCTAGAGGAATTCTTTACTGAACTTTTCTGCTCCATATCGCCGTCCTTGGCAAAAGTTCCGTTCCCGCTCCCATCAAGTTACCGTCTGTTCGGTAACTAAGGATAATATAGCGGGCATCAAGTTCAATGTCAAGCAAAAAACGCATACTTCCCTAAGCCCCCCATTCTTGCTATAATAGACGAAGTTTTAGATAGGTGGAACTCTCGTGTTTTTAAAAAGCCTTGAAATATATGGATTTAAGTCTTTCGCTGACAAGACGCTCATAAAATTCGCTGACGGCATAACCGCCCTCCTGGGACCGAACGGCTGCGGAAAGAGCAACGTAGTGGACGCGATAAAGTGGGTCCTTGCGGAGAACAAATCCAAGAACCTCCGCGCCTCCACGATGGAGGATGTCATCTTCAACGGCACGGACTCCCGCCCCGCCCTCTCCATGGCAGAGGTGACGCTGACAATCGCGAACGACAAGGGCCTGCTTCCCCTTAACGACAGCGAGATAGCCCTCAAGCGCCGGCTCTACCGCTCGGGCGAGAACGAGTATTTCATCAACGGCAAGCAGGTGGGGGCAACCGTAGTCCGTAAGCTCTTCATGGACACGGGAATAGGCAAGTCCGCCTACTCCGTCATGGAGCAGGGCAAGATAGACCAGATCCTCTCCTCCAAGCCGGAAGACCGCCGCTATCTCTTTGAGGAGGCCGCCGGTATCAGCCGGAGCAAGGCCGAGGTCGCCGACGCGGAGCGGGAGCTGGAAAAGACCCGGGCAAACCTCGCCCAGATAGACATAGGGCTTGCCGAGACCAAACGCAGCTACGAGACACTCAGGACGCAGGCGGAGAAGACCAAGAAGTACCGCGCCCTGCATGAGGAGAAGTTTCAGGAGGAGCTGGACATACAGCTTTTGCGCCTGAAGGACTTCACGGTGAACAAAAGCCGGAACGAGCAGGAGCTTAAGGATGTGACCGAGAAGCGGGATGCGGCTGCCAAAGAGATAGAGGAAATTTACTCGACACTCAACGAGAACACCGACAAGATAAAGGAGCTTCAGGAGCAGGTCAACGAGAAGCAGCAGGAAGCCATAAAGCTGTTCACTGAGCAGAACGGCAAGAAGGAGCTCGCCAAGCAGCTCAAGGAGCACCAGCGCGAGGTCACCGACAAGATTGGTCAGATTGAGAGCCACATCAAGCGGACACAGGAAAAGATAGATGAGTACAACGAGGACATAGACAGCCTTGATGCCGACCTCCACGACAAGAAGAAGAAGCTGGAGGAACAGGCCGCCAACATAGAAGGCTTCGAGGAGAACATCAGGCAGTCGTCCGGCCAGATCGAGGAGAACAAGCGCATACTCGGTGACAACGCGGAGAAGGTCAAATCCCTTGCCGAGGAGCGGGGGACCCTGCAAAAACAGCTGCAGGACATCACCGAGGACATAGTCACAGAGCTTGACTCAAAGCTCAAGGACGTGGGCTACTCCTCCCAGGCTAACAAGAAAGCGAAGGAGGATCTGGACACCGCGATAGAGAAGATAAAAATCTTCGCGAACGGCCGCCTGAACATCTTCCGGGATATTGCATCCCTTCCCGCCCCCAAGGCGGAGGACGCAACCAAAAATGCGAACGATGCGGCGGAGGCATTCGAGGAAATCGGAAGGATGCTTTCATCCCTGTCCGAGACTCTGGGCGAATACGCAAAGACGACCCCCCAGTTCATCGATGACTTCCTCTCTCCGGAAGGAATCATAACAAAGAAGCGCAGGATAGACTCCTCCATAGAGGAGAATCTCAGCCTGTCGGACGGCATACAGGAGGCCAACGAGGAGCTCCTGAGGACCAACGATGTCCTGACCCAGAAGATAAACGAGTACCGGGAGACGCTGAGCAAGCTCCGCGTCACGCAGGCCCGGATGAAGGAGCAGATTGGGGCGACAGAGCAGCAGATTTCCCAGGCCAAGCGCAGCCTCGCCTCTGAGGAAGCCTCCCTCCGTGAACAGCAGGACGAGCTCTTTGAGGAGAACAAGCGGCGCGAGGAGATGGAAGAGCAGATAAGCGACGCGGAGGAAGAGATTGCTGAGCTCGAGGAAAGGGGAAGCACCATCACACGAGACCTTGCCGAGCTGGACAAACAAATCAGCGAGTGCAGCAAGAATGTCTCCGGCAAGGAGTCCGCGCTTGAGAAAAAACAGCAGGAGCGGAGCAAATGGCAGGCCCGGCTGGAAAAGCTCTCCGTCACGGTCGCCCAGAGTGACACCGAAATCCGCAACGTCAAGCAGAACTTCCAGGACAATTACTCCCGCGACCTGATGGAATTCGAGGAGCGGATGTACAAGATTACTGCCTCCACGGACGAGCTGAAGGGCAAGCTGGCCGCAACCCGCAGGAAGATTGAGGAGCTGGGTCAGGTCAACATGATGGCCGTGGAGCAATTCGACGAGGAGAAGGAGAGGTTCGAGCGGCAGCAGGCAAGCTACGATGACACCAAGAAGTCGTTGGAAAACCTGGTCCGCGTCTCCGAGGAAATCCGCACCAAGTCATCCGAGATGTTCCTTGAGACTTACAACAAGATACGGCGCAACTTCCACAATATGTTCCGCCGCCTCTTCAACGGGGGAAAGGCGGAGCTCCGCCTGATTGACCCTGCCAACGTCCTGACCTCAGGAATCGACATCCTGGCCCAGCCGCCAGGAAAGAAGCTTCAGAGCATTGCCCTCCTCTCTGGAGGAGAGAAAACGATGACCGCCGTCGCCCTGCTTTTCGCGACATACCAGGTACGGCCCAGTCCCTTCTGCTTCCTTGACGAGATTGACGCGGCTCTTGACGACAAAAACGTCTCAAGCTTCGTACAGGCCCTGCGCTCTTTCGCTAGCGTCAGCCAGTACGTCGTCATCACCCACAACCGCAAGACCGCTGTCGCCGCTTCCAGCCTGCTTGGAGTCACGATGGAAGAGAGCGGCATCACCAAGGTCGTGCAGGTCAAGTGGAATGATGACATGGAGGACCACCACCTGGTCTTCGACGAAGACGATGACTTCGTGGAGGAGGACGTGCCGCCGGAAGAAGGCATCGTCATACCGCCCCGCCCGCCCCGCAGGGAGCACAACCCGGACGGCAGCTTAAAGCTTCCGTCAAATGAGACACAAAGCGACCTCACGGACGGAAGCCTGAAGATGCCGTCAAACGAGGCTCTGGAAGACACCGGGGATACGGTCCGGCCGGCTGACGAGGCTCCGGAGCAGGCCGCAGAAGCACAAGATAGCGTCAATATCGCCCTTGAAACTGCCGAAAATACGAATGATGGAACTATTTGACGAAGCGAAAGAGCGAATACGCAATTTTATAGAAGAAAACAGCAAACTTACGGCAACTGTCATAGCCCTCTTCGTGCTCCTTGTCGTGCTTGGGCTCTTTGCCCTCATGTTCGGGGGCAGGATACGGGCAAAGAAAGCACTCCCCGCCGAGGATTTCACCAAGCGGGAAGAATTCTTTCCCCCGCAGCAGGCGGCCCTGACCGACGACTACTACTTTTCCCGCGTGACCGGGGAGAAATGGAGTAACGAGGAACGAGACAGGTGGTTTACCCTACCGGACGAGCAGAACCTGAAGAAGCTCGGTGAGGCAAACGACGACATATCAGATAAAATTTTGGAGGCGGCTCCGTGAAAAAGATTCTATCCTTCGCATCAGCCATCGTGCTTGCAACATCGCTCTTCGCACAGAGCCTTGAGATTCACAGCAAGACAGACATACCCGCAGACACAGAGGCAGGCATTCCCCCAATCAGCCCATCACGGTCAGTGACCATCAAAGGCGGTCAGTACCTCGACATCGTGTATCCCGGTACGGGATGGATATACCTCGGAGAGATGGACGGCTCTTCAATCCTCCGCTACGAGAAGCGGGAGATAGGCGACGGGGACACATTCTTTACATTGCAGGCAAAGAACGCAGGTGGAACTGCCCTCCTGCACTTCTATAAGAGCGATGTGCTCGCTGGAAGCTACATAGACGACTACCTGAGCGTCACAGTCTCCGGCACGAGCAGGAACGCTGAGCACGTGACTGCCCCGTTCTATGCGGACATAGTGCCGCCCCGTCCATCATTCACCAAGTCTACGGCGGTGGCGGCATCCCAGCAAGAGAAAGCAGCAAAGGCAACAGCGTCAGACCAGACCGCAAATACGCCCAAAAATCAGGATGACAGTTCCAGCTCTGCGCAGATTACTTACGTGCAGCTGGAGGAAAGCACTGGCTCCGGCGAAGACGACAAGGCCGCGACAGTCATCCAGACCAGCGGAGGGGCAACAAGCTCCAGCCCCGTCGCATCAAGCACATCCAGCCCGGCAACAACGGCAACCTCAGCTACATCAGCAAAGAGGTCCGGCTCGAAGACAGATGAGGCCGCCAGCAACAAGCAGGACACGTCTGCCCTCTCCGAAGAGGAAATTCTAGCCCTTGCCCGAAGCTCGTATGAGGCGAAGGACTATGCGCTCAGTCTCTCGTATCTGGACGACTTCTTTGACAAAGCTACGACCGTAACCGACGAGGGCCTGTACCTCAAAGGAAGAATTCTTGAGGCCCCGTCAGCCTCACGCAACATAAAGGCAGCGCTTGCAAGCTACAAGGAGATTGTCAGTAATTACCCCGAAAGCGACCTGTGGGATGATGCTTCCAGGCGGATAAGCTACATAGAGCGGATTTACTTTGACATAAGGTGAGGGAACATGGCGGCATAAGCCGCCTCCTCTCTCTCAGCCTCTTCATCCATACCGTTTATCTTGAGGGCCTTGATGTAGCCCTCAAAAATCTTCTCATCGTGAGGCTTCTCTTCGTGCAGGTTGCGGTAGGCCTCAAGCCCATATTCTTCCTTTCCCGACTGGCACCAGAGATAGGCGAGCGACTGGCGGACGGCGGTGTTGTCCGGGTCGTCCCTGAGCAGTTCGCAGAAAGCCTCCTCCGCCCGTTCCCAGTCTCCGGACAGGATGGACAGGCGGCCTATCTTGAACAAAGCCGCATCGTGGATTCTGGGATAGGTCAGTGCCTCCGTGTATGCCCCGACGGCCTTCGCGTACATGCCCTCCCCTTCCAGCCGCTGCCCCTCCTGGTAGGCGAGGACAGCCGCGTTGTTCTGCCTCGCCTCCCCCTCGAAGGGAACCGCCAGCTCGGAGGAAGTGCAGGAGGAGATGGGGACAGAAAGCAATGACAGGGCAAGGAACACACCCCCCGCCCATGTCAAATCACATCGTGCCAAGGACGGTCTGCTCTATCTTGCGCAGCTGAGACCGGTACAGGCCCGCGATGTCCGCACCATAGTCAGCAATCAGCTGGATTATGTTACGCGGCATGTCCTTGGTGTCTGTGCCGTTCAGTCGGTCGCCCGCATCCCCCAGGCCCGGCATGATGTAGGCCTTGGCGTTCAGCACGGGGTCCATCCAGAGGGTGTAGCATGAGCAGTTCTCCAAAGCCCGCGTTACACGGAGGCTTCCCTTGAGGGCTGAGATTACGTTGAAGAAGCGGATGCTCTTGGGCCTGACCCCCTGCTGCATCAGGTACTTGACGACGGTGACGAGCGAGCCGCCCGTCGCGTTCATGGGATCGGCAAAAATCAAGTCCTTGCCATCCAGCTCGTCAAAGTTGAAATAGGACTTGCTCAAGTCAAGGATGTACTGCATATCGTTCTCGTGGCGCGAGTCGTCACGGTTTATCTTGAACAGGGCGAAGGGGGTGACGTAGCCCGTGGACGAGTACTCCTCTATCTCCTTGGAGACAATCATGCTCGGGAGCAGGGCCCCGCGCAGCATGACGCACATGACGGAGTTCTCGATCTTGCTGTCGATGTCTGGAATCTTGTGGACGGCGTAGTTCTGCACCGGGTCGGTGACCGGGGTCTTGACGATGATATGCCCCGTCTTGTCGGTGTTCTTCTCGATGTAGGCAAGACGGAAGAGCATCTCGTAAGCCCGCTGGCTGTAGTAAAGGAACTCCGAGTGGTCGGTCTGCACGTCGCGCAGCTTGGCGATGACCCGGCTGGCCTCCGCATGAGCCCCCTGCTCGGTGACGAAGGAGTAAACCTTGATGTTAGGATGCTTGGCACAGATGTCCTGCATCGCATGCCCAATCTCATCGAAGCTTTTGACAATCGCATCCTTGTTGACAGGATTGAAGTGGGCCAAGGTCTCCCGGTACATGTCCTGGATGCGGTCCAAATCATTCTGGTCGGACTTATCCAGGTATCCGTCAAGATCCTCCGCCTTAAGGACGACCTTTCCTTCTTTCATGCTGCTCATCTCACGTTCTCCTCGGTGACCTTGCCGTCAACGACGTTGTAGTGCTTGCCAGTAATTGGGTCGCGGGTTATCACGCCGACAATCTGTTTCCGCGTCAGGGGAACGCCCGTGACAGTCAGGGTCTCGCTGTCGCTCTGAGTCACCGCCCCCCCCGTCAGTCCGAAGGCAAGGTTCAACATGGACTTGAGGGCGGTAATCGTCCTCGTGTCGCTGATGTGCATGTTCATCGTCATGTCGTAGTCG
The DNA here is from genome assembly GCA_017450845.1 of Treponema sp. Taxonomy (GTDB): domain Bacteria; phylum Spirochaetota; class Spirochaetia; order Treponematales; family Treponemataceae; genus Treponema_D. The sequence continues at coordinate 10,329 of JAFSSU010000162.1, read as the reverse complement.
CCCGAGCTTGTCGCCCGCAGGTTTCCATAGATGTAATCGGTGGAGATGTTTATCGTACCGCCGATCATGTTGCGGAGGTACTGGCCCGGCCTAGTGATGAAGAAGAGGATGTCATCGCTCTCCTTGGAAATCCAGTCAGCCCGCTTGCCCTTCTCCAGCTCCTGATGGACTGCGCAACGGTCAAGCATCGGCTCGATGCTTCCTGCAAGTCCAAGCAAATCCTTGTATATCAGAGAAATCTTGAAGCTCGTGTCTGGGTGCCCGTAGTAGCGGAACTCGTTGCCGTAGCCCAGGGCAAGGGCCTTTTCCGTGCTTCTGGCCGTGTACTTGGTCTTTGTCCAGCCTTTCGCCTTGGTCAGAGAGCTTGACAGGGCGATGGAAGGAATGCTGCCGGTCGCAACGATCTCCGTATGCGACCGGTCCTCCACTGTTCCCTGTCCCGTCCATACGATTCCCAAGCGGCTCGTTATGAGGTCTATGTCCCCCTCCTGGATGTTCGGGATTTCCTCCACAAGGATTTCCTTTACCAAGCTCTTGTGCTTGGCGGCGGGCAGGCGTGCATAGATGCTCAAGTCATTCGAGAGCAGGGCAATCGGGTTCAGGTCGGTCGGTGCCTCCACCTCCGCCGTCTCCGTCTTCACGGGCTTCTCGGTTTTCTCCTCCTCTTTCGGCGTGCTCTTGCAGGAGAACAGGCAGATGGAAGAAACAAGGGCTCCCATAAACAGAAGCCTCCCGGCAACAGTCCCTATACGTGACGCAGTCTTCTTCATGGTTTTCTTTCCTCCCCCGGCTTACAGCTTGGCGACTTTCACCTGCCAGGCAAGCTCGTCGCTCTCAATCCTGACTGCCCCGTCCAGGCTGTCCTTCCAGTCCGCGCCCGTCGCCAGTGTCTCGGAGGCGATGTAGTCCCTGAACATCTCAAAGGCATCCTTGAGCTTAGGATCGCCCGAGATCTCAAGCTTTATGCGGTCGGTCAGCTCAAAGCCGCTCTCCTTGCGAAGGTTCTGGATGCCGCGCACCAGGTCGCGGGCATAGCCTTCCTTGCTCAGGGAGTCGGTTATCTTGGTGTCAAGGCCGACCGTCAGCGTGCCGTCGTTGACGACCTTGAGCCCGTCCTTCTCTATGCGGTCCACCACTACGTTTTCGCTGTCAAGCTCCACGCTCTTACCGGCGACGTCAAAGACGAGCTTCTCGCCGCTGAGAATCTCGGCAATCTGCTCGCCGGTCAGCTGGGCAATCTGAGCGGCGGCGGCCTTCATGTCCTTGCCGAGCTGCTTGCCCAGAACGCGGAAGTTCGCCTTGGCCTTGTATTCGACCAGCTCGTCCTCCCTCTCATGGAAGATGACGTCCTTGACGTTCAGCTCCTCGGCAATCGTGTCCTTCATATCAGCAAGGACCTTGCGCTCCTCCAGGTTGCGCGTAACGAGGGCGACGGAGGCGAGCGGCTGCCGGTTCTTGATGTTGAACTGGTTGCGCAGGCTGTGTCCCATGGAGACCGCCCGCTGGACGGTGGACATCTGGAACTCAAGCTTCTCGTCGCGAAGGCGCGCGTCCGGCTCCGGGTAGTCCATCAGGTGGACGGACTCCTTGTCGTCCTGAGTCCTCAGGTTCTGCCACATCGCTTCGGTCAGGAAGGGGATGAAGGGGGCGGCTACCAGCGTGAAGGTGCGGAGCGCGTAGTAGAGCGCGCCGTAAGCCTCAAGCTTGTCGCTGTCGTTCCCGCTCTTCCAGAAGCGGCGGCGGTTGCGCCGGATGTACCAGTTGTTTATCTGGTCGATGAACGAGAGCATGGGGTCAATCGCGGAGGACAGATCGTAGTCGTCCATCGCGGCCCGCACGTCGGCGACCATCTTCTGGGCAACGGACACAATCCAGCGGTCCAGAGGGTTGACGGGAAGCTCCTTGTCAAACTCGTGCCCCGTGCAAGTCACGCCGTCGATGTTCGCGTACTGGACAAAGAAGCTGTAACTGTTCCAGAGGGGCAGGATGATGCTCTTGATGATGTCGCGCACGCCCTCGTCGGAATAACGGATCTCGTCCGCACGGACGACTGCGGAATGCATCAGGAAAAGGCGGATAGCATCGGCGGAGAACTTGTTTATCGCCTCCACCGGATCCGTATAGTTGCGCAGGCTCTTGCTCATCTTGCGGCCATCCTCGGCAAGGACGATTCCGTTTACGATGCAGTTCCTGAAGGCTGGCTTGTCGAATATCTCGGCGGCCAGGACGGTCAGCGTGTAGAACCAGCCGCGGGTCTGGTCAAGGCCCTCGGAGATGAAGTCGGCGGGGAAGTTCTTCTCGAACTTCTCCTTGTTCTCGAAGGGATAGTGCACCTGGGCGTAGGGCATGGAGCCGGACTCGAACCAGCAGTCAAAGACCTCGGGAATGCGGTGCATGGTGCCGCCGCACTTCTTGCACTTGATCGTCACCTTATCAGCGTACTGCTTGTGCAGGTCGTCCAGCCACACGCCGGAAAGCTCCTGAAGCTCCTTGCGGCTTCCCACGCAAAGGGAATCCCCGCAGTCATCGCATTTCCAGACCGGAATCGGGTTTCCCCAGTAGCGGTTGCGGCTGACGGCCCAGTCCCTGGCCCCGGCAAGCCACTTGCCGAAGCGGCCTTCCTTTATGTGGGCGGGCTGCCACTTTATCTGGCTGTTGGCCTTGAGGAGCTTCTCGTGCTCGTCGCCGACGCGGACGAACCAGCTGCCGATTCCCCGGTAGATGAGCGGCGAGCCGCATCTCCAGCAGTGGGGGTACTCGTGGTCAACCGTCTCGCGGCGGACGAGCTTGCCCTCCTTCTTGAGCCGGTCCATGATGTCCTTGTCGCAGTCCTTGACGAAGCGGCCCTCGTAGTCCGGGACCTCCTTTGTGAACTTGCACTCAGCGTCAATCGGCGCTACCGAAGGAATCGTCGCCTTGGGCTCCTTGCCCTTGTTGGCGGCCTTGAAGACGTTGCTGTCCTCCTCACCGAACGCAGGCGCAATGTGGACTATTCCCGTTCCGTCCTCGGTGGACACGTAATCCGCGTTGAACATGCGGAAGGCTCCCTCGGATCCGTCCTCGTTGACCGCGAGCCCCGCAAAATAGGGGAAAAGCGGCTCGTAGCGAGCCCCGATGAAGTCCGTACCCTTGCGGCTGTACAGGACCTCGTAGTCCTTCTCGTCCTTGTAGTAGGCGGCAAGGCGGGAGGCCGCAAGGATGTAGCAGTCCCCGCTCGACTTGTCGCGAATCTTCACGTAGTCAATGTCCGGCCCCATACAGAGGCCCTCGTTGCTCGGAAGGGTCCAGGGGGTCGTCGTCCAGGCAAGGAAGTAGGTCTTGCCGTCCACCATGTCCGGGTCGTCGATTGCAGCCGGGGCCTTGGTCACCTTGAAGCGGATTGTGATTGCGGGATCCTGCCGCTTCTTGTAGCCCTGGGCAAGCTCGTGGGAAGAAAGGACGGTCGAGCAGCGGGGGCAGTAGGGCAGAATGTACTTTCCCTCGTAAATCAAGCCCTTGTCCCAGAGGGACTTGGCGACCCACCAGATGGACTCCATGTAATCCGGGTTCATCGTCTTGTAGTCGTTGTCAAAGTCCACCCATCGTCCCATACGGGTAATCGTCTTGCGCCACTCGCCCGTATACTTGAGGACGGACTCCCGGCACTTGTCGTTGAAGTTGGCGATTCCGTAAGCCTCGATCTCGTGCTTGGAGTTGATTCCAAGCTCCTTCTCTATGAGGTTCTCGACGGGAAGCCCGTGGCAGTCCCAGCCGAAACGGCGGTCCACGTGCTTGCCCCGCATGGTCTGGTAGCGGGGAATGATGTCCTTTATGGTAGAGGGAATGAAGTGTCCGAAGTGGGGAAGCCCGGTCGCGAAGGGCGGTCCGTCATAGAATATGTATTCCGGCGCACCCTCGCGCTGAGAGAGGGATTTCTTGAACGTGTCGTTGTCCTGCCAGAATTTCAGGATTTCCTCTTCCTGCTTGGGGAAGTTTACCTTTGAATCAACCGCTTTGTACATAAAACTAACAAATCCTCAATATATATGAAGTTAAATGAGTATATCACAAAGAAGGGATTTAATCTAGTTCGACGGGTGACTTTCCGCTCTTTTTGTGCTGGCAGAAGCCTTGTGCAGGCCGCATTATAGCACATTCTCAGCAAATCTGCTATAATACTTGCCATGCAAAAAGAAAACCGTCCGCCCCGCAAGAAGCACATGCTGCTGAGGGTCCTGCTCGTCCTGATCGGAATCAAGCTCGCCCTCTGCCTGATGGCCTTGCTCTGGTTCGCCTATTCCAAGAAAGACAGCGTCGCCTCCCTGTCCGCCATACCGGGCGACTACAGCCTCATCCTGCATACGGACAACGTATGGGAGGCGGCAGGCCCCCTGCTGGACCTGAAGGCGGCGGACAGCCTGCTGACCGACCCTACGCTTGCCCCCTGGAGGGCCGCCTACCTTTCGCTCAGGCAGAGCCCGCTCAGGAAAAACAAGTACGCCCCCCTCATCGCCGGCAGGAAGCTGGACCTCGCCATCTACATGAAGGGTGAGACAACGGACTTCCTGGCGCTGACGGACGCAGGCAAGTACTCATGCGTCACGAGGCTTGCCGCCCGCATCCTGCCCTTCGCGAAGATCGAGGGTCTTGATTACGTCAAGGACGGGGGCTACTTCATCTACACGTCCAGGGACAAGGACACGGGGTCGGTCACGCGTGTATACCTGAAAATACGAAAGAACCTGATTGCGGCGAGCATGTCCCCTTCCCTTCTTCTCCGTGCATTCGAGAAGGATTACGCCCCGGAGCATCCGGAGCGGGCCCTGGAGCTGCTTGAGGCAAAAAGCACATATCCACTCAAGATACTGGTCGGCGCGAAGGAGTTCGCCCGGAAAGCCGTCCCCCCGGACAACATCTACCTGTCAAGCCTCGTCTCCATGCTCGGAGAGGAGGCACGGAGCCTGATCGAATTCAAGATAGACGACGGGGAGGTCAGGCTGGAGGCCTCTGTCCCGCTGGAGGAAAGCGCGGTGGCAGCCTCCCCGCTCGGCCCCATCGTCTCCAAGAAATCGTCCGCCCCGTCCATGCTGACACGATTCACGGACAACATCCAGTACTACACACTGCTTCATGCGGGGAGCCTGCCGGAACTGAAGGACGCGCTCTTTCCGATCATACAGCAGACCCAGGATATCCAGGCGGCATGGGAGGAGGGCGAGAAGTACGCCAGGAAGCTGTTCAAGTCCAGCATCGAGGAGCTCGTATTCTCATGGACAGGGACTGAATTCGCCCTCCTGGGCGTAGAAGGGAGCAGCGACCCGGTGGTCGTGCTTCAGGTCGGGGACGAAGCAAAAAGAAAAGAAGCCTTCGACAAGCTGAACAAGTCCCTCCTCATCAAGAACAACAGCAGCCTGATCGTGGACGGCGTGCGGCTTCCCTGCCTGGACATGCCCTCATTCTTCAAGGGCATACTCAAAATGCTCAAGATAGAACTGCCCCGCCCCTACTACCTGGTGCACGAAGGCTACGTCTACTTCTCCGAGTCCCCCCAGAACCTCGCGATTCTGTACGGACGCTACAAGGCAGGGAGCATGCTGGCCCGCAATGACGTGTGGAAGAAAATCTCTGCCGACCAGATGCAGCAGGCCGCGCTCGGCCTCTTCTACAACACGGAGCGGAGCATCCCATTCTTTTTGCAGGGGAACGGGCTCGTCACCAAACTGCTCAAGCTGTACGAGCGGGGACAGGTGAACTTCAGCTTCGAGGACGGGCATCTCAAGGCCGCGTACCATGCGGTGGCGACGAATTCATACAATGACCGCATGCTTCCGGGCTTCCCGGTGGAACTGGAGGAGACCCCCGAGCTGAAGCTGGAGGCGGCCCCTAACGGCAGGACGGTATTCTGGCGGGAGGGAGACAAGGCCGTGAAGTCCCTGGATTTCTCCTCCCTTGCGGTGTCCAAGCTCCTCATGCACGAAAGCTGCCAAATCACGGCAAGCGCGGAGGAATGTGCCGGAGGAGGCATGGTATGGGTGACCGACGGAAAGGGTGCGGTGTACCTGCTCGACAAGAAGCTGCAAGTGGTCCGCCCCTTCCCGGTAGTGACGGGGCACAAGATTTCGGCGGAACCCGCCGCTATCGGCAGGAAGCTCCTCGTCCCGGCCGAAGACGGAACGCTCGTAATCGTGGACGACACGGGCAGGGTCAGCGAGATAGACTGCCCTCCCGACTGCAACTTCCAGTCTGCCCCCGCCGTCCAGGGAAACATGGCGGCGGTCTACTCCAAGGGATTCGAGGGAACGATATACACGGTGCAGGACAGTAAAATCACGGACGCGGACAGGCCAATGTACGTGGACGGCATCGCGTTCGGCTCCCCCTGCCTGACCCGGGAGGGGGAATCCGTCCTTACGGCAATGATAACGCAGGCAGGGGACTTCTACCTCTTCAGGGACGGGAACCTTCAGACGGGTTTCCCCCTGAGCAACCCCGGCGTGTTCGGCACGAACGTCATCGGATGCGGGGGCGCATGGTTCGCCCTCAGCACGGAGGGAGATCTCTGCAAGATTACGGCGGACGGGGGAAAAAGCAGGATAAAGGTCCCCGACCTGCCCTCGGCCAAAGAGGCCTCTCTGACAAGCGACGGAGAGCGGATCTTCGTCTCGGGCGACTCCAACCGCATATACGCCTTTACAAGCTCTCTTGAAATGGTGTATGGTTTCCCTGTCGCCGGCCGCGGCAAATGCGTCATCGCCGACGTGAACGGTGACGGGAGCAAGGACTGCGTCGTCCTCTCCCTGGACAAAAAACTCTACGCATGGAATTTAAAATGAAAAAGGCTTCTTTCAGGAAATCAAATGTCTGGCTGGCAGCCGTCCTTCAGGCGGCGGTCCTTATGCTTCTTCCCAGCTGCGCGTCGATGCAGCAGGATGTGTCCATAAGCGCGGACTCGGCGCGGGACGGTGAGATTGCCTCCGCCGCCGCGCTGGAGCTTGCCCGTCTTGATGCCGCCGTCATCGGCGGGGGAAAGGCGGACGCATCCCGCATCTCCTCCCTCATAGGCAGCCTGGAAGACCGCCTGTCCTCGCCGGAACGGCTGGACAAGTCCCTTGAGGCACGGCTTACCGCCCTTGAGGGGCGGGCATGGCTTCTGAGGGGGAACAAGGGCAACGCGGAGAAGTGCTACGCGCGGGCGGCGGCGAAGGACCCGGACGACAGCGAGGTCATCATCCTGGGACACCGCCTGGGAAAAATAGCGGACCTGACCCCCTATATCTCCGGAAGGGATGACAACGCCCCCCTGATGCTCGAGCAGGCGCTGGACTCCTACAAGGACCGGGGCTACTCGGACGCGGCGGGGCAGTTCGACACGGCCTTCCTCTGTCTGGACGAGGATTACAAGAAGCTTTTCGGCGGCCTCAGGGACGAGGCCTGGCAGCTCAGGGGCACGGGAACGGCGGATCCGGGCATTGCCGCCCTCCTCACAAAGAAAGAAATCACCGTACAGGAGATGATGCTGATAGCGCAGGGAACGGGTGATATCCTCAACGTATACACGGCCTCACAGAATCAGGACGGAAAGCTGCTCTTCCAGACCCTCATAAAGGAAGGGCTGATGAACTCCGTCTCGAACGAGCAGTCCCCGACGGCGGCCAGCATGGTGAACAGGAGCGACAGCGGCGTGACCGCCGGGACAAAGGCAACCCGCCTTCTCGCGGCCCGATTCCTGTGGAATCTCTACTGGCGCGGAGGCGGGGCTGACCCCCAGAAGTATTCCACAAAATACAGGGCCAGGGGAAAAAGCCCCGTCAAGGATGTCCCCCTCACCAGCGATGACTTCGATGCAGTGCTCGGCTGCGTTGAGAAGGAATGGCTGGATCTTGCGGACGGGACGAACTTCAACGGAAACGCGGGCATCAGCGGTGCGGACTTCAGCGCTGGCGTAAAGAAGCTGGACTAAGACGGGAATCAGAAAACAAATCAGAAAATAGGAGAATATATATGGCAAAAGAAAGTCCTGTTTCGTTCGGGCCGCACGACAAGCCCCCTCTCAGCCGCTGGATTCCGCTGAGCTTCCAGCACGTGTTCGCGATGTTCGGCGCGACGGTGCTCGTCCCCCTTCTGACGGGCCTTAGCACTTCGACAGCCTTGTTCACGGCGGGCACGGGAACATTGCTCTACATCCTGCTTACCGGGGCAAAGGTTCCTGTGTACCTGGGCTCATCCTTTGCCTTCATCCCGCCCCTGGTCGCAATATCACAGGCATACGGGGTAGAGTATGCTATGGGAGGAGCAATCGCGGCGGGACTCTTCTACTGCGTCGTCGCCGGTATTGTCAGGCTTGCGGGCCGCAGCTGGATTGACAAGGCCCTGCCTCCGGTCGTCATAGGCTCGGTCATCGTCGTAATCGGCATGAGCCTTGCTCCGACGGCGATAAGCGAGGCCGGCCTTGCCACCGGGGAAGGCTACTCGCTCGTAGCGGCAAGCATCGCGCTCGTGACTCTCGCAATAGCGATTGTCGCGACGATTTTCCTGAAAGGATTCTTCAACACGCTCGCCATATTGATAGGACTTGTCGGCGGCTACCTCTTCACGCTGATCATGGGGTGTTTTTTTCCGGCCTACAGACTCATAGACTTCTCTGTCGTCTCAAGCGCGAAGTGGGTCGCCATACCATTCCTGTCCACCGATTCGTCAGGACACTACGCCTTCCTCGCGCCCAAATTCAATCTGGTCGCGGTCCTGACATTCGTCATCGTTTCCATCTCGACGATATGCGAGCACCTGGGCGACATCCTGACTGCATCCAAAGTCGTAGGCAAGAACTTCTACGAAGACCCCGGCCTGCACCGGACCTTGCTCGGGGACGGACTTGCCACGGCATGGGCGGGAATCTGGGGTGGCCCGCCCAACACTACCTATGGCGAGAACATCGGCGTAATGGCGATAACCAAGGTCTATTCGGTCTACGTCATCGGAGGTGCGGCGGTCATAGCCGTCATCCTCTCCTTCTGCCAGAAGTTCGGCGCAATCATCCAGACAATCCCCAACCCGGTCCTGGGAGGCATCTGCATCCTGCTCTACGGGCTGATTTCCTCGTCTGGACTCAGGACCCTCGTCGAGGGCGGCGTTGACTATCAGGACAAGCGGAACCTGACAATCTCGTCGGTCATCCTTGTCATCGGAATCGGAGGCGGCGTGCTCCAGTTCAGCGTGGGCGAAAGCTACACCTTCAGCCTGGGCTCGGTCGCACTCGCGACGGTCGTGGGCATCCTGCTGAACCTCGTGATTCCACAGGATGAGAAGAAAAAATAGAAAAAAGGTCGTCCTCTAAAGCCGGGCGGACGGTAAGCTGAGGCGTATAGCCTTGTGCGGGCAGGAGGCCGCGCAGTCCATGCAGCGTATGCACTCCGTTCCCGCGATAAAGCCCGATGGCTCTGCCTCCCGCACTGGGTCCAGGTCCATCGGGCATTTTTTTGCGCAGACACCGCAGCGGGTACAGGCATCTTTGTCCAGCGATATGCGGGTCAGGCTGACCTTGTTCAGAAGGCCGTATACCGCGCCGAGCGGACAAAGGACCTTGCAGAAAAAGCGGGAGATAAAGACGCTCGCCGCCAGCACGAGGACAAGGACAGCGGCCTTTATGGAAAACAAGAGGCCCAGGACAGACCGAAGCTCCGGGTGGGAAAGGAGCAGGGGCAGGCCTCCTTCCAGCGTCCCCGCCGGGCAGATATATTTGCAGAAGGCAGGATCTCCCGATCCCGCGAAGTTCGTGTCCGCCACAGGCAGGACAAGAACAAAGACAAGCAGGACGGCGTACTTGACGTAACGGAATGGCCGGGGCAGGCGGAACTTGCGGCCCGGCATCTTGTGGAGCAGCTCCTGCAGGAGTCCGAAGGGACAAAGGAAGGCGCAGGCCGCCCGCCCGATGACAAGCCCTATGGCAAGGAGCAAGCCGGTCACATAAAATGAGAAGCTGAACCGCGAGGAGCCTCCCACCGCCTGCATCGCCCCTATCGGGCAGGACAATGCGGCGGCCGGGCAGGAGTAGCAGTTCAGCCCGGGCGAGCAGAAGCTTTTCCATTTGCCCGTATAGAGCCTCCCGCCCTTGAAATTCGCGATGAAGGGATTGCATGCAAGGAAGGCTGCCAGCTGGAGCATCTTGCGGGCAAGGGAAAATTTCATGAGCCTCACGATACCCCCTAACCAAGTCCTATGCATTCCATGCAGATTCGGACAGCTTTCCTGAGGACGACAGGGACTTCTCCGCGCACAATCCCACAGGCTATAAAAGATATGGCACAAAGAAAGACCAGGAGACTTGCAAGCATGCGGACTTGCGGCCGAAGC
>JAFSSU010000161.1 GCA_017450845.1 Treponema sp. | reverse complement strand
TTGAATCTTGCTAAGATTTATAAAAACAAAAATTCCCTGAAAACCCCGATGTCTCACATCATGTTTGACTGCCTTATGAATCCAAATCATTTATTGGCTGTTTTAGGCAAAAACTGATTTCCGTGAAGGCCCCGCATGAAATATTGACAATTCGCTTTTGGCACACTATTATAAGGAAAAGAAAAAGACCATGCATAAGACAATCCTGCTGACGGGCGGCACGGGCTTCCTTGGGAGTCATCTTCTAGGTGAGATACTCCGGACGGGGGAGTACAGGGTCATTGTCCTGAAAAGAAAGACTTCCTCCATGGCGAAGATCCTCAAGGTCTGTCCTGATGCTCGGGAACAGGCCCTCTTCTTCGAGCTCGACGGGGAGGACAGCATTGCCCGGCTCTTCGGTGAGCACAAGATAGACATTATCATCCATACGGCGACGGAATACGGCAGGGGCGGGATGATGCCTTCCGCCGTCCTCGGCTCCAACCTCATCTTTCCCCTCACACTGATCGAGCAGGGGCTCAGGCAGGGCCTGGAGCTGTTTGTCAACACGGACTCCTACTTCAACAAGCCGAACCAGAGCTATACGACACTGCTGGACTACTCCCTGTCCAAGAAGAGCCTGAACCTCTGGCTGGAATATCTGTCGGCCAGGTGCAAGGTCGTCAACCTGCGCCTGGAGCATCTGTACGGCGACTTCGACAGCCCCGGCAAGTTCTGCGAGTCGGTCATCCGGTCCGTCGCGATACGGAAGGAAAAAAGCGTGAGCCTGACATCCGGCGAGCAGAAGCGGGACTTTGTCTTCGTCGACGACGTGTGCGGGGCCTACATGGCGGTCCTGCGGAACTACGAAAGCTACTATTTCAGCTATCAGACTTGCGACGTGGGAACGGGAACTGCCGTCCCGGTGAGGGACTTCGTCAGCTACGTCAAGGAATGTTCCTGCTCCCCCACCGAGCTGCGATTCGGGGACATCCCTTACCGCGATGACGAGATGATGATCTCCGTGGCCGACTCCCAGTTCCTGCGCAACTGGGGATTTGAGGCAAAGACCGGCTACCGGCAGGGCATAGAGAAAATCATCGGCCGCTACACCAAGGAGGGCTGCCTGCAATGAAAACGATAACCGTCCTCGTCCCGACATACAACGAGGAAAAGAACATTCCTCTGATCTACGAGAGGCTCAGGAAGGTCTTCGCGGAGAGCCTGGGGAACTATGAGTGCAGGATTCTCTTCGTGGACAACAGTTCCACCGACAGCTCGCAGGATCTTATCCGCGATCTGTGCAGGAACGATGAGTCCGTCTGCGCCATATTCAACGTCAAGAACTTCGGATTCGCCCGCTCGCAGTTCAACGGCCTGCGCGAGGCTGAAGGGGACGCGGTCGTCATGGTCTACGCGGACATGCAGGATCCGCCCGAGGTCATCCCCCGCCTGGTCGCGGAGTGGGAGAAGGGGGCGAAGGTCGTCTGCGGGGTCAAACGGAAGAGCCGCGAGAATCCGCTGATGTTCCTGATCCGCCGCGCCTACTACCGGCTCATAAAGCGGATAACGGAGGTGGACCACATCGATCAGTTCAACGGATTCGGCCTGTATGACCGGAGCTTCATCGAAATACTGAGGAAGCTCGACGACAACCTGCCCTACCTGCGGGGCATCGTCGCAGAATTCGGGGCTGACCGGAAGGAGGTGCCCTACGAGCAGGACATCCGCAGGGGCGGCAAGTCAAGCTTCCACTTCCTCTCGCTCTACGACTTCGCGATGCTCGGCATAACGAGCTACTCCAAGGTCATCATGCACCTGTGCACGATTATCGGGGCCTTCGCGTCGTTCGCGAGCATCGCCGTCGCTGTATGGACGCTCATCGTGAAGCTGGTCCACTGGGAGACCTTTGCCATCGGGGCTGCCGCGACGCAGGTCGGGGTTTTCTTCCTCGGCTCCATGCAGCTGTTCTTCATCGGCTTTGTCGGCGAGTACATCGCCAACATTAACATCCGCACGATGCGGCATCCCGTCGTCATCGAGAAGGAGCGGATAAACTTCAGGGAAAAAGACCGGTAACGGTTCCTACTCCGTCTTGAACCGCTTGATGTCGGCACCGAAGCGGTTTATCGTGCTGTCCATCTCCTCCACGCTGGAGTCCAGCTGACCGCCGCTCTTGACGACGCTATGTGCGCTGTCGGACATGGCGGCCATGCTG
>JAFSSU010000160.1 GCA_017450845.1 Treponema sp. | reverse complement strand
AGGACCTTGGCGATGATGAGCTCGGACGCGGTGTCGGAGTCGGTCAGGTAGCTGCCGTATCTCACGAGCCAGACCATGAAAACGATGAAGAGCCCGAGAGGCACGAGGAAGGTCAGGACCTTGAGCTGGATGGCGAAGGCGCGTTCGTCCGCCCAGATGAAGTCCAGCACGAGCAGGCCCAGGCCGAGGGCGCAGAAGCCCGCCGAGCTCATGAGCTCCCTGTAGCGGTCGGGATGTCCCGGGGCCCTGCCCTTGAGCGAGGCGAGAAGGCCGAGCAGGCCCTCCTGCACCGGCGGGAGAAGCAGGATCAGGCCGGCGAGGGCGGCGAGGGCACAGGCGGCGGCCGCGAGGGGCTTCCAGCGCCTGTGCAGGAATCTGAAGGCGGGGCTTTCCGTGAGGGTGTTTTCCATAATCAGTATGTCCTTTCGCTTATGATGTAGCGGGGGCGGCTCTTGGTCTCCATGTAGATTTTGCCGATGTACTCCCCGATTATCCCCAGGCTTATCAGCTGAACGCCGGAGACAAAACAGATGATGCAGGTCGTTGAGGCCCATCCAGCGACGGTCTTTCCGCGTATGACCTGCACGACCGACCAGACCACGCCGACAAAGCTTATGAGGGCAATGACCAGGCCGAATATCGAGATGAAGTGGAGGGGCTTGACCGACAGGCTCGTTATCCCGTCCAGCGCGAGCGAGAGCATCTTTGTGAAGGGGTAGTGGCTCTCCCCCGCCAGCCTCTCGCTCCTCTCGTAGTAGACCGTCCCGCTCTTGTAGCCGACGAGGGGGAAGAGCCCGCGCAGGAAGAGGTTGACCTCCCTGAAGCCGGAGAATGCCTCCAGCACCTCGCGGGAGACCAGGCGGTAGTCGGCGTGGTTGAACACGACCTCCGCCCCCATCTTGTTCAAAAGCTTGTAGAAGCTTTCCGCCGTGAACCTCTTGAAGAAGCTGTCCTTCTTGCGGCTGGACCGGACACCCCAGACGACCTGGCAGCCCTCCTCCCGGTACTTGCGCACCATCTCGTCCATCGCGTTGATGTCGTCCTGGCCGTCGCAGTCAATCGAAATCGTGATGTCGCACTTGTCCTTGGCCTCCATCAGGCCGGACAGGAGGGAGCTCTGGTGGCCGCGGTTCCGGCTCTGGCTTATGCCGATGAAGTGCCTGTCCTGGCGGGAGAGGGCCTTTATGATGTCCCAGGTGGAGTCCTTCGACCCGTCGTTGACGAATAGGATGCGGCTGTCATCGCTGACCAGCCCCGCCGCCACCAGCTGGCGGATTTTTTCCAGGAACATCGGGGCAGTGACGGGAAGGACTTTTTCTTCGTTATAACAGGGAACCACTATCCACAAAAGAGGGCAAAGATCCGGCAATTTTCGCTCCTGAGTCATTTTGCCAACGATTATACACCGTTTTGGCATAAATTGACAAGGACGAACAGGCAGCTTTCCCATGAGACGGGGACCGGGGCCCCCGGGAAACTATCTCCGCGACTTCTTCCGCGTCACTATCTTCTTTATCTCGTGGTTGTCGTTCTTCCAGAGGATTTCGTTGGTCTCCATGTCGATCAGCTCGGTGACGACGTAGTAGGTGCGGGCGGTCTTCTTGCCGTTGTCCGTGGACTCCACGATCGTGCGTATGGAGCCCTGCATCATGTAGTCGGCCCCGGTCTCGGAGTACATCCTGGCGCGGGTCTCAGCGCGGGCGTTCACCTGCTGGTCCTCCCTCTCCTCGCGGACCTCGGCGCGGTCCTCCTTCTGGGCGACGAACTTGACGTTCTCGTCCTCCAGGAGCTCCGCCTGCAGGTAGTCGGTCAGTATGCGGGTGTCTATGTGCTCGTCGCTGACGTTCTTGTATGACCCGATTATGACGACGGGGACTTCCTTGCCGTGTTTCTTGGGCCATTTCTTTATCGCCTTGGAGCCGTTGAAGGCCTTGATGATGTCCTTGGCGACCAGGCGCACGTCGGTGTCGTTCCAGTAGCCTGAATAATCGGTCTTCTTGGTGTCCTTCACGCGGTCAACGTCCGTTGAAGAAGAGGAGCATCCCGCCAGGGCTACCAGGGTGAGCCCCAGGACAGCGGAAAAAATAAATACAAGCAGGTTCCTCACGTTTTTTCTCATCATTTCATCTTTCTCCATAATTTTCATCTCTCTATAACCCACTAAACAAGGAAGATGGCCGGTGATTACAAGAGGATTGCGGCGGAGGCCTTTAAAAACAGGCTTTTAGCGCCCTTCCGCCCGTAATCATTCGGAGGGAGCTTTGTTCTTCTATTATATGCGTATGTACCCGCTGAAATCAAGGCTCATCTTTTCCCTGATGGCCATGACATTCTTCTTCGGCTCCTTGCCCGTCCCCGCAATCGACTACGGGGCGCGGCTGTCCTACGTGGAGAAGAACGGCAAGAAGCTCTACGGCAAGAAGAGCGTCGTCGTCCAGGGCCTGGACGAGGGGCTCCTTTCCTATTATACGGGGGACTACGCGGCATCGATAAAGAGGCTGACCCGGACCGAGAGCAAGATAGACGAGTACTTCGCCAAGAGCATAAGCCAGTCCATAGAGTCCTTCCTCGTCAACGACCTCGTCATCGACTACGCGGGCGAGGACTACGAGGACCTCTACCTGAACCTCTTCAAGTCCCTGTCCTACTACCACCTGGGGATGCTCGAGGACGCGATAGTCGAGATAAACCGCTTCGAGAACAAGTCCCAGGGCATAGCCCAGCGATACGAGGCCGACCTGATCAAGGCACGGCAGGCCTCCGAGAACGCGGACACGGCCCCGGTCAGCGTGACCTTCCACAACTCCGCCCTGGGCCAGTACCTTGCCCTGCTCTACCACCGGGCGGACGGCGACAAGGACGCGGCCCTGAGCGCGGCCCGCTACCTGCACGACGCATTCGTCACCCAGAGCAAGCTCTACGACTTCGAGGAGCCGGTCAAGCTGGTCTCCGCCGACCTGAACGTCCCCAAGGGCAAGGCGAGGATAAACACGCTCGCCTTCTCCAACGGAAGCCCCTACAAATCGCAGATATACTTCCCCGCCATCATCTTCGACGCGGTGGTCGCGATTCCCTTCATGAAGACACGGAGCCCCAAGGTGGGCTTCGTCGGGGTCAAGGCGACGAACCGGAAGACCGGCCAGACCTACAAAAGCTCGATGTACCAGATGGAGAGCCTTGAGAACGTCGCGCTCGACACCTTCCAGACCCACTCCGCGAGCATCTACAGCAAGGCGATCGCCCGCATGCTCGTCAAGCAGCTGTCCAACGACGTCTCGCGCGGGGTCGGCGAGGTGATGTCGGAGAGCGACGACCCGACGATTGCCCTGATCGGGGGCCTCCTGCAGCTGGCCTCCTTCGCGGGCGAGGTGGGGGCCTGGCTCACGGAGACCGCCGACCTCAGGATGTCCAGCTACTTCCCCGCGAGGGCTGACGCGGGGGGGCTCACCGTGGACCCGGGCAAGTACGACATAACGATGGAGTTCTACCAGACCAAGGGCGGCAGGCTGGTCTACCGCAAGAAGTTCAAGAACGTCAGCGTGCAGGAAGGCAAGCTCTGCCTTCTTGAGGCGGCGTACCTGGGCAACGACGTGCTGGACGGGCAGTAGGAACCGCAAACTTTAGTCATAATTTAACCTTTTCGGTTTGAATTCCGATAATAAAGCGAGGCATTTTAAATGAACAAAAGACTACTCCTTTCGGCTATGGTTCTCTCAAGCCTTATTCTTCCGGTTGCCCGGCTCACTGCGCAAAGCTCAGGCCGCGACATGCTCTACTACGACAAGGTTGACGAGGAGGAGGCCAAGCAGAACGCACGGAACAGCGCGAGCGTGGACGAAGCGGAGGCGGTGCTGTTCTCCTCGAGCAAGATAGACTGGAGGAAGGGGACGTTCACCTCCAACGTCTCCATGGACATCGTCAAGGCGGGCATCCCCATGCCGTCGGGCAAGAACGCCGCCGTCAACAAGGTAAAGATGGAGCTCCCCGTCCTCATAAAGGACCCCTTGCTGTCGATATACGTCGACGATACCCGGACGCTCAGCGACATGGTCCTTGACGGCTCCCTGACGCTGGAGGAGCTTACCCGCATCATCGACAACGCGAAGGAGACCCCCGCCTACTTCAAGAACGGGGGCGACAGGCTGCTGACCGAGCACACGATACGCCTGGAGGACATAGGCTCCCTCTTCGTCAAGCACAAGAGCCCCTACACCCAGCAGAAGCCAATCGCCCGCATCGCGAGCCGCGCCTACACGGGAATCGTCATAGACGCGCGGGGCATGCTGCCCGTCCACGGAGAGTTCGTCGAGAGCCTGGTGGATCCCTGCCTCTTCCCCAAAGTCTACGACTCCAACATGACCCTGGTCTACGAGCGCAACATGGTTGACCCCAAGATTGCCTCCAAGCAGGGAATCAACTCATACTTCACGGACGTGAACGACAAGGACTTCGAGAAGAGGGTCGGCGATGACCCCCTCTGGATCACGGCTGAGCAGGTCTTCGGCGTGTACCGCTGCGACCCGGTCATCTCCAACGAGGACTACCTCCGCATCGCGACCGTCCCGGCCAACCTCAAGCTGCTCCAGGAGGGCAAGATTGCCATCCTCCTCGGAAAGGAGCAGATTGCCCACCGGGTCAGCGCGCCGGACAAGAGCACGTCCTACTACATGGATTTCACCAAGCTGAAATATGTCTTCGAGGATTTGGTCCCGACCACGATAAGCGATGGTGCCCCCGGGCTGGTCATACGGATTGACGACCTGAACTTCGTCGCGGACTCAGCCGAGCTGCTGCCCGCCGACAAGGAGCGCGTCGGGATCATCGCCCTGCAGATCAAGGACGTAGTCGCAGGCGGGAAGTACCGGATACAGGTGGACGGCCACACGGCCGACGTGAACAAGCCGGCCGGCCAGATGCAGCTGAGCGTGGACCGCGCCAACAGCATCGTCAACATAATGACCGCCATCGGAATCGACAAGGGCATCATAAGCTCCCGCGGCTACGGCGGGACCAAGCCGATCGGGGACAACTCCACGTCGGAGGGCCGCGCCGCCAACCGCCGCGTCGAGATCACGATAATGCCCCCCGACTCCTACGTCCAGAGAAGATAGTGTTTTTCCGGGGGCAAGCCACCTAAGAAGCCCAAATGTGAACGCACGTCCTTTAGCAAGACAAAACAAAAAAGCCCCGGCCTCCACCTAGGAAGCCGGGGCTTTCTTATGTCCGTACCAGATTATATCAGTACATTCCGCCCATGTCGGGGTTCGGGGCAGCCGGAGGTGCCGGCGGCTCGGGGATGTCCGTGATGGCGCACTCGGTCGTCAGGAGCATTCCGGCGACGGAAGCGGCGTTCTGCAGGGCGCAGCGCGTCACCTTGGCCGGGTCGATGATTCCGGCTTCCATCATGTCAACCCACTCGCCCTTCGCAGCGTCGAATCCCCTTCCGGGCTTCTCGGCCTTGGCCTTGTCGGCGATGACGGAACCGTCAAGGCCGGCGTTGTCGGCAATCTGGCGGACGGGCTCCTCAAGGGCGCGCTTGACAATCTTGAAGCCGACCTTCTCGTCACCGACGAGACCGGCGGTGTTCTCGTCCAGCACCTTGCTGGCGGCGATGAGGGCGATTCCGCCTCCGGCGACGATTCCTTCCTCAAGGGCGGCGCGGGTAGCGGCGAGGGTGTCCTCGACGCGGAACTTCTTCTCCTTCATCTCGGTCTCGGTGATGGCACCGACGTTGATGACGGCGACTCCGCCCGCGAGCTTGGCAAGGCGCTCCTGCAGCTTCTCCTTGTCGTAGTCGGACGTGGACTTCTCGATCTGCTTCTTGATCTCGGCGACGCGGTCGGCGATGGCCTTCTTGTCTCCGGCACCGTCAACGATCGTCGTGTTGTCCTTGTCAATCTTGACGGACTTGGCCTGTCCGAGGTCGGCGATCTCGGCGTTCTCCAGCTTGAGGCCGAGGTCCTCGGTGATGACCTTTCCGCCCGTCAGGATGGCGATGTCCTGCAGCATCTCCTTGCGCCTGTCGCCGAAGCCCGGGGCCTTGACGGCGCAGCACTTGAGCGT
>JAFSSU010000159.1 GCA_017450845.1 Treponema sp. | reverse complement strand
CGAGTTCCGCACGGCATGCGGCAGGGAAGAGCCGGATGCAATCCTCTGCTCCTCGGACGGAATCGCCAACAGCTTCGCCGGGGACAAGGGCCTGTTCGAGTTCTACGGCAAGCTGCTCTGGCTCTTCCGCGACTGGGACGGGGCGGACGAAGAGGAGGACGGGGAGGCGGGAAAGGCCGCCCCGGACACGGCTGCCGACAGCGCGACGGGCATCGCCGCCATCGTGGGGCGGCTGGGAAGGAGCCTGTCACGGAGCGCATCCCTGCCGGACGTGCAGGCTCGATTCGACGCGGCTCTGGAAGAACTCAAGGCTTCCCTGCCCGACATCGGACGGCGGGGCAGCGGGGACGACCTGAGCCTTGCGGGCTACATCGGAATCGACCCGGTGAAAGTCCGCGAGCACATCAAGTGCCGCGAGCTTATCCCGCAGGGCAAGGCCGCATACGAGGCGGGCAGGACGGAAAAGGCCGAGGACTGCTTCAGGAAGGCCGCGGAGAACGGCTACCCCAAGGGCTGGTACCTGCTCGGCTGCCTGTACCGGGACGAAGGCTTGAGGGACGACGCGCTCAACGCGCTGGAAAAAGCTGTCTCGCAGGGGGTGCAGGAGGCCACGGAACCGCTCGCCCTGCTGCTCTACGACGCTGCCCATGCACGGCAGGAGCTGGGCGACCATCAGGCGGCGTTCGCATCCTTTACCCGCTCGGCAGAGCTGGGCAACAGGGAATCCCAGTACGCGCTCGGCATGTACTACGGCAGCCCCCAGAGCTACCCCGGCTGTAACGTCCGGCAGAACTTCGCCCGCGCGGTGGAGTGGACGCTGAGCGCGGCACGGCAGGGCCACCCCGACGCGGAATGCAAGATGGGCAAGTGCTACCGCGACGGCAGGGGCGTGCAGAAAGACGAGCAGCAGGCCCTGGAATGGTACGAGAAGGCCGCCGCCCACGGCAGCAAGGAAGCGAAGGAGTACCTGGAGCAGACGCACGCAGCCGCACCGTATCCGGCGGGGAAATAGCAACACGGGGGCTTCATGGGGACCCTGACCGAGGATGCGGACGGCGGGGGCCCCTCCCCGGCGCGGACATAGAGAAGCTGGCTGAACACGCGTAGCCAGTCCCCGTCCCCGGCGAACTGCCGCCTGCAACACGAATGGATATTCCGGCACCGCCAAGACGGGCAGGCAACTGTCGCAGACAGAAAGAAGCCGCCCCTAGTCCGGCAGGCGGGCCGCCCTCTTTTTTGTCTTTTTATACCACTCGTAATTGTCCGTGCGCCGCAGGTACTTGTACAGGCGGAGGTTTTCTTCCATTATTTCCACGACCTTCCGAACCTGCTCCCCATCCCCGATTTCCGCAAAATGCTCGGCACAGACGTAGCCGACCCGGAAGTTGTTCGTGCCCGTGAAAAGCTCCATGAGCTTGTCCCACTCCCCCGAAACCTGCAGGTCCAGGAGCACCTGGGAGGCATCCTGCAGCCGGTGCTCCTTTTTAAACTCGTCCATCAGCCTTTTTGCCTCGCCGCCATCGCCGGAAAGGTAGAGTGCCTGTATCTTTTTCACGAGGAGCACTTCGTCGTCCGCATACGGTCCGGTAAGGCACGAGTCGTACAGCGCGAGGGCCTCATCATAGCGGGCAAGCGACAGGTAGCAGTCGGCAAGCTTGGTGCGGTTCGTAATCGTGTCCTGCCGCTTGACGAGCTCTTCCAGTTCGGCAAGCGGGCGTCCGGGGTTGACCGCGTTCGCCACGGCGGCCCCCATCCGCGACACCGAACCGCCGGAGCGCAGGTCGGGAAGCACTTCCATGACTAAATACACGATGCCGCCGATGTATGGCAGGAAGACGATGAGCCACAACCACAGGAAGGGCTTGCCGTTCCTGATGATGTGGATGATGAGCAGCAGCTGCAGTATGTACGGAAGGGCGCTGACGAGATAAAAAAGCATATGGTTCCTCTGTACCTACTATAGCGGAAAGCCATTCCCGTTGCAAGGCGACGCATCCAGGCTCAAGCGGGCATTTTCCCCGATTTTGGCACGGAATTTGCTGTATAGATAGTGCAGGCAAAAAAAGCCTGACAAACTTACAACAAAACTTTGGAGGTATGATATGAACGAACTTTCACTTTTCAACAACTTCTTCGATGACGTGCTTCCGGCCATGCCGGACTTCACCTTCACCCGCACGAACAGCCTTCCCAAGGTTGACGTGAAGGAGACAAAGGATTCCTACGATATGTACATGGACCTGCCCGGAATGGACGAGAACGACGTGAACGTGGAGCTTGACCACAACGTCCTCAAGATTTCCTCCGTCCGCACGGAGAACAAGGAGGACAAGGGCGACAAGAACGAGAAGGAGGGCAAGTACCTGATCCGCGAGCGTCGGATGACCAGCTTCAGCCGCAGCTTCACCCTGCCCGAAGATGTGGACGGCAGCAAGATAAGCGCGACCTTCAAGAACGGCATCCTCGCCCTGACCATGCCGCGCACCTCGGCCCCCGCGCCCAAGAAGATTGCCATCACGGCTGCGTAATGCAGACACGCTGCATAAGGCAGACAGGCTGCATAACCTGTAGTTAAAGCAGAGAGGCCCGGAAGCCCGCAAGAGTTTCCGGGCCTTGTTCGTTTTAAAGCGGCAACACCATCGTCATGACCGCCCCCTGTATCTCGCCGCCGTCCTCCCGGTTCCCGGCGGAAATCCTGCCGCCCAGCACGGTCACGATGACCTGCGCGATAGAAAGTCCCAGTCCCGAGCCTCCCGCCTTCCGGTTGTGCGCCCCGTCCCCCCGGTAAAATCGCTCGAACACATGGGGAAGGACTTCCGGCAAAAAGCCCGGCCCGTTGTCGCCCGCCCGTATGACGAGCCGCTCCCCCTCCCCCGCCGCTTCCAGCGTGATTGCCGGTTCCCGCCCCGCTGCCCGGCAGAACTTGACGCTGTTTGACGTGACGACGGTCAGCGCCTGGTGCAAAAGCTCCCGGTCGCTCCGCAAGACAAGCTCCGGCGGGCAGTCCACGGACACGGAGGCTTCCTCCGCAAGCGACCGGGTCTCCTCCGCTATCTGCGAGAGCAGGTCCGCCACGGAAAACTGCTCGGACTTGGGCAGCTGGCGGCCGCTTTCCAGCCGGGACATCTGCAGGAGGTTCTCTATCGTGCTTTCCATGGAATGAGTCTCTTTGATTATCATGGAAAGTGACTTCTCGGTCTGCGCCCTGTCGTCCTTGCCCCAGCGCAACAGGAGCTTTGCCTGCCCCAGTATGACGGCGACCGGCGTGCGGAGCTCGTGCGACACGTCGCTCGTAAAGGCCTTCTCGCGGTCAAAGTCCGCCTTGAGCCGGGCAAAGAGGTCGTTGAAGGTCGCCGCGAGCGCGTCGTTCTCGTCCATCGCCTGCGCCTTGTGCCTGACGGGCAGCGTTTCCCCCAGGTTCTCGCTGCCTATGCGACGCGCCCGCTCGGTCATGCGCACGACGGGCCGCATCGTGTTCCGCGTGATGATGAGGGAAACGAGAAACGAGAGGATAAGGACCGGTATGACGATGCGGGCGAGCGTGGACGGAACGCCCTTGAGCAGGAGGGAGCTGGTGTCGCTGTCCATGTTCATCGCGGTCTCTATCTGGTAGCCCTTGCCGTCAGAAAGGATGCAGTCGCTGGCGTAATAGAGGATGTT
>JAFSSU010000158.1 GCA_017450845.1 Treponema sp. | reverse complement strand
GGGACGGTATGCACTGTCAACGCGTTCGACGAGGGGAATGAAAGCCTCTACGGGGAGATTTCCGCCCGCCTCATGGAGATAGACTCATCGTTCGGGGTGAACCGGCCCGGTTCGGACATAGCCCGCATCAACGCCTCCGCCGGGGCCGACCGCATCGCAGTCCGTCCCGATGTCTTTTTCGTCATAAAGACGGCCCTCGGCTTCGCGGAGCGGAGCGGGGGTGCGTTCGACCCGACGATCGGCCCCCTCGTCTCGCTCTGGGGAATCGGCACGGACCACCAGAAAGTCCCCTCTCAGGCAGAGATTGACGCAGCCCTCTCGCTCGTGGACTGGCGCAAGGTCATCCTGGACGAGGCGGATACATCCGTCTTTCTGGAGAAAGAGGGCATGGCCCTGGACTTGGGCGGCATAGCGAAAGGCTACGCCGCCGATGAGGTGATACGCATATTAAAGGAAAGAAATGTCAGCCGGGCGGTAATAGACCTGGGGGGCAACGTCTGCGTGTTCGGAAGCAAGGCTGACGGCAGCGCGTGGAAGGTCGGGATAAAGAACCCCGGCGACGGCGGAAAAACGGTCGCCGCCGTCCTCTCCCTGCCGGGAGGCCTTTCCGTCGTCACGAGCGGCAACTACGAGCGCTATTTCGTCAGCGGGGGCAGGCGTTACCACCACATCATAGACCCCAAGACCGGCTGCCCCGGCGGGGGGGATGTCGCCTCCGCGACGATAGTCGCAGCCTTGTCCATGGAGGCCGATGCCATGAGCACCAGCGCGTTCCTGATGGGGCGGGATAACTTCCTCCGCGCCTTCCCCGGCACCCAATGCGTGTTCATCTCCTCGGACGGAAGCATATCCGCGTCGGAGGAGATAGCGCCGGGCGTGTCGCAGCGTAATCCCTAAATGAATTTCTTCAGTTCCTGACGCTCTATGCTGTCGGTACGGGCTGCCACTATGTAGCTTCCCGCCATCGCGGTCAGCGCGTCGAACGCGGCGGCAAAGCATCCCAGGATGGGTGCGGCATCCCGAAGGAGCAGGTAGCCCGCCTCATAGCCCCCGCCATACTTTATGCACAGTACGGTCAGAAGCAGGAATGTCCCGCCTGACGGGTGCTCCCCGAGCAGGAAGGAAAGAAGGAAGGACCAGAAGCCTATCCAGATGACCGGAGCCATCTTTATCTCGAGCATGGAGTAGGATCTCAGTATGACGATGAAGCAGACCGAGGTTACGAGGGCTGCCCCTCCCCGGGCGAAAATCGAGAAGAGGGGGAAGGTCACGCCGTTCACCCGGTGCCGTATCCCCAGGCTCTCGTTTCCGTGCCTGATGAGCAGGGGAAGCGTCATGTTGGACTCGCCGGATATGAATGCCGCCATGATCGGGGCGGCGGAGGCATAGATGACGCGGAAAGGATGCCTCTCCCCGCAGAGAAGGCGGATTATCAGCGGGTAGATGACGAAGGCTAGCAGGGCGAGCAGGACGAGCAGCAGGGTCAGCAGGGGGCCGTACAGGCCCGTATTCCTGAGCGCGATGAAGCCGATCGTCCAGCGGCAGGACAGGGCTATCATCCCTATGGCGAGCAGCTCCGTGAAGAAGCTCATCACGATGTAGGAGACCCTCGTTATGGAGTCGAATACCGCGACGGCGGGGGCGGCGGCATGCTTGTCGTCGTTCGCGCCCGAGCCGACCAGGCCCGCGAAGATGAAGCAGGGCAGGAGGAAGTTGTCTGACAGAAGCGAGTGGAAGCCCGTGTAGGGAAAAATCTGCCGGATCAGGGACTGCATGTTTATAGAAGGAATCTCGCTGGAGCTTTCTATGGTCATGGGGATGCGGGGCAGCTTGACGATCAGGGCGGCGGCCAGCCCCAGGGCGACGAGCAGGGCGGTGGACAGGATTATCGTCATGAACGTCCACAGTCCCGTCTTCATCATCATCTTCTCGTCGCGCAGCTTGTAGCAGGCGGTGGAAATCGAAAAGAAGAGCAGGGGGATGAGGGGGTAGCGGCCGAAGCGGATGACCATCTCCACGATGAAGTCCATCGCTTCCTGGGCCCTCGCGGAGCCGGCCGGCAGGACGAGCGCGAGCGCGACCCCAAGAATGATGCCTATCAGGTACTTTATCCAGATTTTCATATCGGCCCATTATATCAACAAGGGGCGACTTTGCAAAGTCCGCCAGAATGTGTTATAATCCCGCTATGGCGAAGACAGTCCTCATCGCCGGAAAAGACATGCCCGCCGGGAGCAAGTTCGCCGACGGCATCGCGCTCTCCGGCAGAAGCATAGCAATAACCAGCCCCGAGGTCGAGCGCGGGGATGATGACGGCTCTTCAGGGGAGAAGAGCGTCGCGATCACGGAGGCCTCAGGAATTTCCCTCGTCGAATGGCACAAGTCCTCTCCCATCTCCTCCCGCACCCTCATCTTCAGCACCGAGGCGACATTCGGTAAGATGGACGAGGCCGTCCTCTACTTTGATTCCGAGTGGCTGGCTTCCTTGGAGCGGCCCCTGTCATGCGGGGAGTGCGCGAGGGGCTGCGACGAGCTTATCCTGCCCTTCCAGTGCCTCGCGCTGGAAATCCTGTCCCGCTTCGAGAAGAAGAACGCCTCCGGCAGGCCCGGCATGCTCGTCTTCCTCTTCAAGGAGACCCCGGACCTGGTGGACAGCATGAGGACCCCCGCGCACCGGTCGGGAGGGGCCTCCATATCGTCCCCGGTAGTCGCCGCCGCCGCCGCCGCGTTCGAGATTTTCGCCGAGAACATTGCCGTCCAGTTCGGCAACAAGTCCTACGTGAACATCCTGCTTGCCCGGAGCGACATGGGCAACGAGACCGGCACGAGCGACATGGAGATGGGCAAGTGGCTCGCCTCCTACCTGGATGCGTTCGAGTCCACCGGGGCCAAGTTCGACGCGAAGACCTCCGTTGAGTGGGTCAAGGCCGGGAACCGCTACGGGGCCGGCGGGCTGAAGCTGCCGTTCGGCAGGAAAAAACGCTAGGAGGCCCGGCCTATGGAGTTGTTCGGTATTCCTATGGATTTCTACCTGGATTCCTTCCTGAAGATTCTGGCGAGCTCCGCGTCCGGGGCAGTCCTGGGCTGGGAGCGCAAGCACCGCTATCAGGTCGTCGGCATGAGGACGCTCTTGCTGATAAGCGTCTCCTCGACCCTGCTGGCAATCCTGTCCTACTCGCTGACCGAGATTCAGACGGGCAAGGGCTTATACGGCGGGGACCCGACTCGCGTCATCGCCGGCGTCGTCAGCGGCATAGGCTTCCTGGGGGGCGGCGCGATAGTCCATCAGGGGCTGAACATCCGCGGGCTTACGTCGGCCGCGGTCGTCTGGACAGCCTCGGCGATCGGGCTCGCGCTCGGGGTCGGGCTTTACGCGCAGGCCCTGCTCGTCCTCGCCGTCGCCATTTTCCTGCTAATCGTGCTGGAGAAGATAGAGAGCCGGTTTTTCCTGGCAGGGCGCAACAAGACCCTGCGCCTGGTGTTTGCCGACGGGGAGCGGGGGATTGACCTCGCGTCAATCAAGAAAGCCATAGAGAGCCACGGCTTCAAGGTGACGGACCTGAACATCAAGCGCATCATGGCGGACAGGAAGGTCATCCTCCTGTATTCCGTCAAGTCCCCCGATCTGGACGATTACGACAGCGTGATAGGGGAGCTTTCCGATCTGGGCAATCTGGAGGAATTCACGCTGAAGGATTAGGGCGGTGTCAGATGCCAGCGAGGGCCCGGTCCACGGCTTCCTTTATCTCGGCCACGGCCTTTTCCTTTATGAGCTCGTAGGTTTCCTTCGCCTGCGGGCTTTCCCCCGATGCGGGGACAAAAAGCTCATGCACGTCGATTTCAAGAGCGTTTACCAGCTTGACGAGCGTCCCCTTGGTCAGCCATCGCCTGCGCCCCTCTATGTCGTTCATCATCTGCCTCGAGAGTCCCGCCTTGTCCGCGAGCTTTTCCTGGGTGAGCCCTATCTTCTTGCGGTACGCCCTCAGGTTCGTCAGCACCCGCGTCTGCAGTTCATCTTCTGTCATGAATATAACTGTACGCAAGGAAAAGTTTTTGCATAACTTGCTCTTTTGTGTCTTTGCCCGTTAAAAAGTCAACTGGCAGTTTACCACGGGGGTGCCCGCGTATGCTATTCTTTGGCCGATCTTGAGCTGAAAGGCTTTGCCCTGCCGGACGGCACGGTGACGGACCTGAACCTGTTCAAGAACAGGGAAAAATTCAATGAGGACAGGGAAGCCCGCATCGGAGGCGACTCGCCGTATTCGGACTATACGAAACACCTCCGCAGGCTGACGAAGGAAGAGTCTGCCGCATGGAAAGAGAGCAAGCAGCCGGTGGAAACTGAGGATTACTTCCTCAAGCGGTATTCGTCAGATGAAACGGATTTGCTGGATATGATGAAGAAAAAGAAAGTCGTCATCGGGTCTTCCTTTACCTTCGAGGATTACAGGATGAGGGTTATTTATGTCACTGCGGACAAGAAGTATACGGCACTGAGTTATGAGAAATTCTACATGGTAGAAAGGGCCGAGGACGAGCTTGGCGGCAACGTGATAAAGGGGGCGACATTGCCGGACGGGACGGTCAGTGATTTGGTCACCTTTATCAACAACGAAGAGTACAAGCAGTATTATGATTACAGCCTTGGCTCCTCGCAGTCTACGGCCACAGCAACCGTGGGCCTGGTTATGGCGTTTGCGACGGGCGGCTTGGTAACGATGCCGGGTTCCGGTAAGTGGGAAATGGCTTATACGCTGACCCCGAAAGAGGCCGGGAAAGCAGCCTCCGGTGAAAATATCAGCAGGCCCGGTTACATGATCAGGACTTACACTCTGAAGCAGATGAAGGAGCTCGGCAGGCTGATGGATGAGAAGGAGTTCGCGGGCGTTGCGGTTGTAAGGGATATAGGAGGAAATAAACGTCAGCTGATAAGCGTTGCCCAAAAGAACAACTGGCAGGAGTTTGAGCTCCGCAAGATAGATTATGTCTGGAAGGAAAGCAATTAATGGCTCGCATTAATTGAGGCGAGGGCAGGACTCCTTGCGGGGTCCTGCCAGCCGGTATTTTTTGCGCAGCCATTGAGGAGGATTATATGGGAAGAAAGATAGGGCTTATCGCATGCAGCAAGAGCAAGCTGGGCGCGGAGACTCCTGACCGTCTGTTCAGGGCGCAGGACATCTACCAGGGGCGGACATTCAAGAGGGCGAAAGCTGAAGGTTTGAAGATGTACGGCTGCGAGGACTGGTTCATCCTGTCGGGCAAGGAAGACTACAACCTGCTTGACAAGGATGCCCAGATTAAATATTACGATGTCTACTTGGGAAAGCAGGGTGCGGCATACAAGGAGCACTGGGCAAAGGCCGTCGTCGGAAAGCTCAGGCAGAAAGGCTTTGACCTTAAGGACGATGAGTTCTACATCTTCGGGGGCTCCTCATATTACGAACCGCTGCTCCCCTTCCTGAGCAACTGCGTCGTGTTCGGCTTCAGGGGCAGCAGCAACATCCTTTTGGAAGAGCCGGTGACATACAGGAACGGAAGGAGGGTAAGCTGATGATAAGCGCGAGGGATCTGCGGGACAAGGACAATCTGCTCAAGATAGAGGACAAGCCCGGCTACTACAAGTGGTGGGCCACAAGGGAAGACCTGGACTTCATCCTGGAAAGGCTTTCCGTCAGCTTCGATGACATCAAGTCCGGCCTTGAAAGCAGGGACGGCCTCTATGCCGTCTATGTGGGGATAGCCGTTAGGGAAGTCCGTCAGAAAGAGGCTCGATTGGCACGTGAATGACAAGCACACTGAGTCGCAGGTGCGGAACGGGACTCTTTCCACGCTCAGGCAGAGCATCGCAAGCCTTGTCGCCGGCAACCAGTACGACAAGGAAGCGACCAACGGATTCATCGACAGGCTCAGGGTGGAGTACTTTGTCAGCGGCAATCCCGTGAAGTCCGAGGCCGCTAAGGAGGAGCTGCACCGCATAGAGCGTGACCTTCTGGCACGGAACTTCTACATCCTCAACATCCAGGAGAACACGCATCCCCTTGCCGCCCTCACCAAGCGCAAACTGAGCCAGCTGAGGACGCAGAGCAAGTAGGGGAATGGGGAGGAGGAGCTTTTTAATGGTTGAAGAGGAATCTCTATGAATAAAAACAAAATAAGTATCTGCGACTTAAAAATATCAGACGAAGGTTCTCTATTGTGTCCCGACTGTGGTGGAATTCTCACTGTAAAGACGGGGAGTTATGGCTCATTTTGGGGATGTATAAATTATAAAAAAAACGGTTGTAAATTTACCATTAGTTGTTTTGACAACTTAACGGAAGAGCTAAAAGATATTGTCAAGAATAATAAAATAGAAGATTTACAGCGATATACAAAATCAGGTGGAATGTATGCTGTTGATAATGAAGGAAATACTCTCTTAATGCTTTCTGTTATTTACCAATATGAAGAAATGGCTAAGCTGTTGATAGATTCTGGAGCTGATGTTTGCCATCAGAATTTAGAAGGAGATACAGCTTTAATGTTAGCAGTTCGCGACTATCCAGATTTTGATTATCGTATACTTTTAAAAAATGGAGTCGATGCTGTGCTCATGCGTAACTACAAAAATCACAAAACTCCATTAGATATTGCTATTCAAGAAAATATGAAAGGAGTCATTCTAAACTTTGTTAACGCAGGAGTAAAAATTAATGGCTCAATTTTACGATGGGCAATAAGAATCAATTATATTGATTTTATAAAAATGTATTTTGAAACAACCGGTATAAATGTAAATAGCCATGATGCATCTGGAAATACTTTCTTAATATATGCAGTTTTAGCAAACGCCAAAGACTGTGTTGATTTTTTCTAAAAAAAGGAGCTCTCGTTTACCAGCGAAACAAGAAGGACGAAACTGCATTGTCAATAGCAAAAGAGAATAACAATCAAGAAATCGTAAAAATGCTTGAGAATAGAAATCTTTCTGATTTGTCAGAGACTAAAGCTCGCCTAGCTGAGCTTGGCTATACCGGACCATTCTGAGATGCACACAAGGAGGTCACCCCGATGATATACTGTACATACTGCGGGAAGGAACTTGAGGACACTGCCGCGTTCTGCTCGGCATGCGGAAAGAGAATTGCCATGCCGGGCATGCAGACTGACCCGACAGCGGAATCAGGCAATGCCGTTCTGGCAGACAGCGAGCTTACGAGGCTTCTGGACAAGGAGTCTCGCTCTCATTCCTCAAAGCTTCAGTACCAGATAGGGGATAGCTACTTCTCTGGGACGAACGGAGCTAGGAAGGACTATGAGAAGGCTGTCTTCTGGCTGGAAAAGTCCGCGGAACAGGGTAACGACATGGCACAGTATGCGCTTGCCTGCTGCTATACCAACGGTCTTGGCGTGGAAAAAGATGAAGATAAAGCCTTCGATCTGTACAGCAAGGCTGCCGAACAGGGCAACGTTTCCGCATGCTTTAGCTTGGCCCAGTGCTACGAGGACGGAAAGGGCGTTAATTGGGACCTGTTCAAGGCGTTCTCCCTGTACCTTAAACTTCTCCTAGAAGGCGAGAGCCAGGCCGAAAAAAAAATCCGTGACCTCTATGACAAGGAAGAGAATATACCAGTTTCCTTGCCGGATGATTTCAAGGAAGCTCATGTGAAAAGTATTCCGAAAGACATTACCCTTATAGGAGTCAAGGGAAGTTTGGGAGGGTTTTATACAGATGACATATCGATTATTGCTGAGAAAGTAATCCACTGCAAGTCTGTTCCTGTAAAGGAAGATGCAAATTATCAGAAAAGCAATCTTGAGGAGCTGGGTGTCTTTGAGATTAAGTCTGATATTGCCCAAATACACCATGATTTGTTTCATTTTCCAATAACGATAAAATCCGGAGAAGTCCTTGTTTATTCCGTAAAAGCCGACGAGGAAAAGGATTGTTCAATAA
Organism: Treponema sp.; assembly: GCA_017450845.1. GTDB lineage: Bacteria > Spirochaetota > Spirochaetia > Treponematales > Treponemataceae > Treponema_D. The sequence continues at coordinate 810 of JAFSSU010000158.1, read as the reverse complement.
AAATATTCAATTACGCCACTGACAGAGGGAACTTCACATTGTACGAGTGGAATGAACCGTTGTATATAGAAAGTGACAGCAATGGTTTGTATAGCTCGCTCAAGTTTCGCTCCGATGTATCACGGGATATGAAGAATTCTTTGGTTAAGCAGGATTGGGAAAAGTTTAGAGTTGCTTCTGGGATGTATAGCGACGCGTCTGCGACGTATAGAGACGCGAAGGAAGAAGCGAAGGCAGAAAAAGCATTGCTTGAGCGTGCCCACCGGGATTTTGTCACGGACATTATCTGGTGTATTATTGGGTTCGGAATCATTGCCGCCATCTTTGTTCCGATATGGCGTTGGGCTCTTTCATGGTAGGAGGCGTACATGGAGAAGGATTCCATTCCGGGTTACATCAGGCTGGCCGCGGCCATCGTTCAGAGTGGTCGCGTGGCCAATGACCAGCGGTTCTTGCAGATATATTGAACCTGCCCAAGCCCGGTGGCGAAATTTAACAATGGATGAATCCTGCATAAAACGGAAGAAAACATACGATGTACTGCTGTTATTGTGGCAAGACTTTGTTTCCCGGAGCCGCGTTCTGCTATACCTGCGGAAGGTGGATTGGCATCCCGTCAATATTATCCGCTGTCGCCGATGCAATAGAGAAAGTGCCGGAAAGGCCCGACGACAAGGATTTTCAGGAAGAAATCATGCGCTTTCTGGAAACACTGCCGGGTGGCAGCGGGAGCCTTAGGAGAAATCGAAAAAAATCAATTTCTCGAGGCAACGCTGAAAAAACGTTTACGATACTTCCCACTCCGTGATG
>JAFSSU010000157.1 GCA_017450845.1 Treponema sp. | reverse complement strand
TTGCCCGCGACCTTGCAGAGGACGTAGGCGATGACACCCCATGCAATCCCCTTGGAGATTGAATAGGAGAAGGGCATGACCATAATCGTGATGAAGGCTGGGATACCCTCGGTCGGATCGGAGAACTTGATCGTCGTGACGGACCGCATCATCAGGTAGCCGACGAAGATAAGCGCAGGGGCCGTCGCCGCGGAGGGAACGAGCGCGAAGAGCGGGCTCAGGAAGAGGGAGAGCAGGAAGAGCACGGCGGTGACGACGGAGGTCAGGCCCGTGCGGCCACCGGCGGCGACACCGGACGTGGACTCGACGAAGCTCGTCACGGTAGAAGTTCCAAGGCATGCACCGGCGACCGTTCCGACGGCATCGGAAAGGAGGGCCTGCTTTGCGCTGACGATGTTACCGTCCTTGTCCTTCAGGTCAGCCTGCTCCGCGACTCCCATCAGCGTTCCGATAGTGTCGAACATGTCGGTAAAGAGGAAGGTGAAGAATACGACGAAGAACTTGAGCGTCAGGACGTTCTGCCACTCGAACTTGAAGAGCAGCGGGGCTTCCGGCGTGGAGAAAGGCTTCCAGCCGTCAGGGATGCTCGTAACGCCGAAGGGAATGCCGATTATCGTCGTGATGATGATTCCGAGCAGGATAGCACCGGGAACCTTCAGGACGAAGAGGGCAATCGTGACGATGAGGCCAATCACCGCGACGATGGCGGTCGCATGGCCCATCGTGAAGTTCTCGAATCCGATCAGCGTGCCGGTGTCCGTACCTACGATGCCCGCGTTGGCAAGGCCGATCAGCGTGATGAAGAGTCCGATTCCGACGGCTACCGCCTTGCGGAGGCCTGCGGGAATGGACTTGATGATGGCCTCGCGGATGCCGGCGAGGGACAGGATGATGAACAGGATACCCTCAAGCAGGACGGCGGTCAGCGCGAACTGCCAGCTGCAGCCCATGCCCAGGACGACCGTATAGGTGAAGAAGGCGTTCAAGCCCAGTCCGGGGGCGAGGGCGACCGGCAGGTTGGCGCACAGGGCCATGACGAGCGTCGCGATGGCGGACGAAATCGCCGTCGCCGTGAACACCCCGCCCCAGGGCATGCCGGACCCCGACAGGATGCCCGGGTTGACGGCAAGGATGTAGGACATGGCCAGGAATGTGGTCAGACCCGCCACGATTTCGCGGCCTGTCGTCGTGCCGCGCTCTTTCAGCTTAAAGAACTTTTCCATAAAAACGAAAAAAATCCTCCTCTAGGAATTTCTGCGACAAGTGTATCACAAAGGGGATTTTATATCAATTTGCCGGGATGTGGCAAATGCCCGCTCCGGGGTCCCCGCCCCGCTCCATACGTTCCCTGTGCCGTAGAATTTTGTAAAAAGTCAAATTTTCCGTCCGAAGCCCTTGACAAAAGTTTTGAATCACTTTATTATCACATCATCACTTGTGCGGTAGTCGTATAACGGCTCATTACCCCAGCCTTCCAAGCTGGAGACGAGGGTTCGACTCCCTTCTACCGCTCTCAGGGCCCCTTCCGAGGGGCCTTTTTTTATGCCCGTATCAGCCGCGCAGCTAACGGGTTCCTTTCGATTCTGAACAGGGGTGAGCAGGGCGGCGGACAGCAAAGCCACTGGATTTTGAGAACAAATCCAGCGGCTTCCGTCACGCAGCCGCCCTAGTCCTTCCAGTCTATGCCGCAGCCGCGCTTGAGGGCTTCCTTGTAGACATCCAGGTACTTCCGTGCGGCTATGTCCCAGCCGAAGTCCTGCTTCATGCCGCGGACCTGCATCTTGCGGATGTCGTCCTTCTTGTTGTAGTACGCCCAGGTCGCCCAGCCGACCGTATTGTAGATGGAGCTCGGGTTCAGCTGGTCAAAGACGAATCCCGTGCCCTCGCCGGTCTGCTCGTTGTAGTTGGCGACCGTGTCCGCGAGGCCGCCGGTCCGCCTGACGATGGGCAGGGTCCCGTAGAGCATGGAATAAATCTGGTTCAGCCCGCAGGGCTCATACTTGGAGGGCATCAGGAAGAAGTCGCTTCCCGCCTCGATCAGGTGGCTCAGCGCCTCGTTGTAGCCGACGTAGGCCTTGAAGTTCTTGAGCTGCCACTGGAGGGAGTTAATCTCGTTCTCGCACCAGCCCTCCCCGCTTCCGAGCACGACGAACTGGATGTTCATGTCGCGGCACATCGGGTACATCGCGCCGTAGGTCGGGCCGAACACGTCGCCGATTCCCTTCTGGTCAACCAGGCGGGTAACCATCGCGAAAACCGGCACCGACGGGTTCACCTCCAGGCCGAACTTCTTCTGGAGCTCCTCCTTGCACCTGGCCTTGCCGGACAGGTCCTTCGCGGAGAAGTTCGCGGGAATCTTCGTGTCGCTCTCCGGGTTCCAGTACTTGGTGTCCGCCCCGTTCAGCACCCCCTTGACGACGTCGCTGCGGACGCGGAGCAGGCCGTCAAGTCCGAAGCCGCCCTCGGCAGTCTGGATTTCCCAGGCATAGGTCGGGGATACGGTCGTTATCATGTCGGCGGAGCTGATTCCCGCCTGCAGGAAGTTGATTCCCCCCTGATGCTCGAAGCCCGCCCCGTAGTAGAGGCCCCAGTCTATGCCGAGCGCGGGAAACTTATCTTTGCCGTACTGGCCCTGATAGCCCTGATTATGGATGGTCAGCACGCTCGCCGTGCGCTCGAAGCCCGAGTAGCGGCAGACATGCTTGAGGATGACCGGGGCAAGGCAGCTGGACCAGTCATGGGCGTGGATGATGTCCGGGTACCAGCCGAGCTTGCGGCAGAGCTGGAAGGCCCCGTGCGCGAGGACGGCAAAGCGGTAGGGATTGTCGTGGAAGTCGCTATCGCCGGGCACCCCGTAGATTCCGTCGCGGCCAAAACACTGCTCGTGATCGATAAAGTAGACGGGCAGCTTGTCGCAGCCGGGCATCTTTGTCGTATAGACGGCAGACCATGTCTCCACGCTGCCTGCGGCAATTGCCATCGGACCGGGCAGCTGCTCCATCTTCT
>JAFSSU010000156.1 GCA_017450845.1 Treponema sp. | reverse complement strand
GGGTGAGATCCAGCGCGTCCTGCTCGCCTTTTCCCTTCTCTACGGCAGCGCGTCGGTCTTCATGGACGAGCCGCTCTTCGCGATGGAGGAGGCTCAGAAGGACAGGGCCCTCGCATACCTCCGCGAGTACGCTGCGAGTACCGGGACGGCTTTGTTCGTGTCCATGCACGAGCTGGACCTGAGCCGGAAGCACGCTGACAAGGTCCTGCTCTTCCACCCCGACAGGACGATCGACTACGGGACGGCGGACGAGGTGATGACCGACGAGGGGCTTGAGAAAGCCTACGGTGTCCCGGTCTCCATGCTCAAGAAGCAGGAGGACATGACGCGGGAGGAGCTGAAGACCGCCGCCGACGCGATACTGAAGGTACAGGCAAATGCGTAAGCCTTTGCCCGGGAAGGGGAGGGCGGCCCTCTTTTTCGTGGTCGTCCTCGCAGTCGCGGCGTATTTTGCCTATGACGCTTTCCTCGCCCCGAAGCCGGAGCGCAGGAGCTACGCCGAATTCTATTCGCTCGTCGCAGAGGGAAGGGTCGGGGAGGCCGTTCTTTCCGCTGACGGCATCCGCTTTACCGTGGACGGGGCGGAAGATTCCGCAGGGGCGGCTTCGACCGGCTACCTGACCGACAACCCCGCTAGCCCCACCCTCAAGGAGTATCTTCTGCTGCATGGCGTGGAGGTGAAAGAGGAGAAGGATGCCGCCGCCATCATCTCCCTCGTGTTCGACATCGCTTTCTACGCTTTTTTCTTCGGCGTGTTCCTCTTCGCCTTCCGCAAGTTCATCTCCCCCAACAGTTTCCGCGTCGTGCGGAACACCGGCGTTAAGTTTGCCGATGTCGTCGGCATGGACGCGCTCAAGCGCGACATGGCGCAGGTGATGGAAATACTGAAGGACCCGGCGGGCTATGCGGCAAAAGGAATCCGTGCGCCCAAGGGCATCCTGCTGGAAGGCGCTCCGGGCAACGGAAAGACCCTCTTTGCCCGTGCGCTTGCGGGCGAGGCGAAGGTGAACTTTATTCCCGCGAAGGCGACGGACTTTGAGAGCATGTTCATGGCGATCGGCCCGATGAAGGTCAAGCTCCTCTTCCGCAAGGCGAGGAGGCGGGCCCCCTGCATCGTGTTCATCGACGAGTTTGACGGAATCGGTACGCGGCGTAACTACTCCGGCAGCGCGATAGAGACGGAGAACACCCGGATCGTCACCGCCCTCCTTAACGAGCTGGACGGCTTTGAACCAGCGAGGGGTATCCTTGTGCTCGCCGCGACCAACTCTGTCAAGGCACTGGACGAGGCCCTTATCCGCCCCGGCAGGTTCGACGCTCGGGTGTCCGTGCCGTACCCGGATTACGAGGCGCGGAAGAGGCTTGTCGCCATGTACTCCCGCGGAAAGAATCCTTCCGCCGAGTGCAGCGAGGAGGCACTTGCCAGGAAGTTCGATGGTTTTTCCTGCGCCAAGATTGAGTCGGTGCTGAATCGCGCGGCCTTGCTTGCTTCCCAGGCGGGAAGGGACAGCTTTACTATGGAAGATATAACGGGGGCTTGCTGATGTATTACGGGGCGATAAAAGAGGTTGATATTGCTGACGGGGAGGGGGTACGCGTCTCCCTCTTTGTCTCCGGTTGCAGGAACTGCTGCAAGGGATGCTTCCAGAAGGAGACCTGGAACTTCTGCTACGGCAGGATTTTCACTGAGGACACGGAGGAGCACATACTGACCGCCCTTGCCCCGGACTTCATCGCGGGGCTTTCGGTCCTTGGAGGCGAGCCTTTCGAGGAGGAGAACCAGGCCGTCCTCGCCCCCTTCCTTGAGCGTGTCCGGGCCATCTATCCGGGCAAGGACATCTGGTGCTTCACCGGCTACATATACGACAGGGACCTCAAGCCCTCCACGGGCCGCAAGCACACCGAGTTCACGGACAGGATGCTTTCCTGCATCGACGTGCTTGTGGACGGCCCTTTCATCGAGGAGCAGAAGGACATAAGCCTCCAGTTCCGGGGCTCCCGAAACCAGCGCATCCTGCACCTGAAGGATGGGGATATTATTCCGTGGCCTGGTAGCTGTCCAGCCAGTTCTTGAGAGGAAGTGTCCAGTCTTTCTCGCCGTCCGCGTCGTTTATCAGCAGTTCGAACAGGCCGGTGATGTATGCCGTAATCTCTGCCTTGTCTTCCGGGGCGATGTTCTCCGCCGGGGGAAGGAGCCCTGAAATGCAGGTCCGCGCGTCGTCTGGCGTGAACAGGTCGGGGGTAATCCTGCACATCATGTACAACGCGGCGGGCAGGCAGTTCACCGAGTGCTGCTTGAGGAAGAGGACCGAACGGCCTATGGAGAATCCTTCCTCCTTCAGTTCTGAGAGCCATGAGGCTTTCTCGCCTTCCGTGAAGTCTATGCCGGGATCGGAGAAGAGCTTCTTGTAAAAGAAATAATCCAGCACGCAAATCGCGATGTGCAGGCTGGGCACGCAGAAAAAGTGCGGGTCGGCCCGCCGCAATGCCTTTATCCCCTTGTCATCGCAGGCGGGGCGGTTCGTCGTCGTCATGCAGCAGGAGTAGATGTCATACGCGGAGCTGTAGGCGAGCTTCAGGTAGCGCAGGAGCCTGGCTCCCAGGCGGGAGCCGTTCCACACGCCGAACTTGGTCTCAAGCATGGCAATGGTGTCCACCCAGAAATTGATGAAGCGCATGTAGACGGGCAGCAGCCCCGCGTCAAAGGGAACCTTGTCGTCCAGGGGGTGGTCAACGTGCTTCACGCGTACCCGCATGACATGGATTTTTTCCAGGTACTGGGGGATGAAGAACTTTGTCGCGACGGTCCAGATGAAGCTCCATGCCGCCACCGCGCTCGGGGGCATGACAAAGAGAGTCAGGTAGCATTTTACCACGCCGAAGCTCCGGAGAGTCCTCCCCTCAAGGATTTTCCGGGCTTTGATGCGGGATGCCATCAGCTGTTTTCCGCGGCGATGATTTCGCTGATGTTGCTGAGGATGTCGCGGGCGACGGCGGGCTTGTTCATCGTGTAGATGTGGATGCCCTTAACGCCGTTGGAGATGAGGTCGATTATCTGGTCGGTCGCGTAGGCTATGCCCGCCTGCCACATCGCCTCGGGCTTGTCCGCGAAGCGGTCGCATATCGCAAGCAGTTTCTCCGGAACGTAGGCGGAGGACAGGCGGACCATCCGCTCCACCTGCTGGCTGTTCGTAATCGGCATGATTCCCGCGAGCACGGGCACGTGGATTCCTTTTGATTGCAGGCGGTACAAGTACGAATAGAGCATGTTGTTGTCAAAGAACATCTGGGTCGTCAGGAAGTCCACGCCCGCGTCCACCTTGTGCTTCAGGTTGTCTATGTCCTCCGCGCGGTTCGCGCTCTCCGGGTGTCCCTCTGGGTAGCATGCGCCGCCGACGCAGAGCCCCTGTGATTTAAGGATTTTTACCAGGTCGCTCGCATGGTCCAGGCCGTCTATCGTCGCCTTGTCTCCCTCGTGCGCCGGGGTGAAGCCCGCCGGGATGTCGCCGCGCAGGGCAAGGACGTTCTCTATTCCCGCTCCTTTCATCTGGGCAATCGTCTTGTCCATCTCCTCGCGCGAGTCGCCGATGCAGGTAAGGTGGGCGAGTGCGGGAGTACCGTATGACTGGATTTTTGACGCGACTTCGACGGTGTTGGACCGCGTGGTCCCGCCCGCCCCGTAAGTGATGGACATGAAGTCGGGCCTAAGGTCGCTCAGCTCCTTGGCAGCCTGGAGCACCGAGTCGAGCTTGGCCTGCTGCTTCGGCGGGAATACCTCCAGAGAGAGCGTCACTTTCTTGTTCTTAAGGATTTCGTTTATTTTCATATACAGCTCCTATATTCTCTTCTATAATACGTATGCCGTGCGGACCATGCCGCCGGACCGGCCCTACAGGCCCTTCTCGTATTCGTCAAGCTCGCGCATCTTCGCGTCGTCCAGCTTGATGAACAGGTTCTTCTCCTGCGTGGGAATGACAAGGCCCTTCGGCCCGTCCTTTGCCCGCCTCAGGTACTTGACTTCGGTATAGTACAGGTCAGCCTTGCCGTTCTGCCTTGCCTTGGAATGGTAGACGGCGAGGTTCCCCGCGTAGAGCAGGATGTCGAGAGGCACGGTCTTGCCTTTCCGCGCCTTGACGAAGACGTAGCCGCCCGCGTAATCCCGCGTGTGCAGCCAGAGGTCCGAGCCGCGCACATAATGGCGGAGCAGGTCGTCGTTCTCCGCCGCGGTCCTTCCGACCATCAGCGTCCAGCCGTTTATCTCGTAGTGCAGGCCGGGATGGGGCTTCTCCGCCTTCTGTTTGGGCGCGCTGTCATGCCGGAGCAGCTGCTCGATCTTGAGCGTGTTCTTCTCGGCGAGCATCTCCTTGTACTGTTCCTCAAGTGCCGCTATCGCCTTGCGGGACATCTGTATGTCGTGCTCCAGGGCCTCAAGCCCGGAGCTGGCTTTCTTGTACTTCTCGTAATAGGCCGCCGCGTTCTCCTGCGGGGTCAGCTTGGGATCCAGACGTATGTGGACGTTCGCGCCGCTCTCGTAGTCCTCGCAGTCCAGGAAGCTTCCCGTCGCCTGCGCCGCGTAGGTCAGGATAAGGTCGCCCGTGTGCTTGAGCTGCCCCGCACTCTCAAAGTCCGTCTTCTTCTGCTCCAGCTTCTCAAGCGCGGCGACCATCTTGCTGTGACGGGAGTTGTACCACTTTTCTGCCTGTGCGAGCAGACTCTCGCGCGACAGGCTCGCCGCATGCTGGGAATAGAAGAGGTCGATTTTCTCGTTGAATGAAAGACCCTCCGTTCCGGGCACATCGTCGAATGTCCTGACCGGGAAGCGTTCCAGCGCGGCGGCCTTCTCCTCCTCGGTCGGAATCTTCTCCTCCGGCAGGAAGGTCCCGCCCGTCACCTCGCCCTTCTTGGGCCTGCGGAACATGCAGTCAAGGATTTTGCCCTCGGTGTCCGTCACGATGACGTTGGCCGCCCCCGACCAGAGGCGGACGTACATGAAGCAGCGGTCCTTCCATGTGGACACGTCGAACTTGATTATCCTGTCCAGGCCCAGCTGCCGGCACTCGTTTATCCGCATGCCGCGGACGACGGACTTGAGGAATTCGTTGAAGCGGAGGGGCTTGTCGTTCTTGGGTGCCTTGTAACGCGAGCGGTTCAAGCGGCATGCCGATGCGCCCGTGCAGACGACCAGGTTCTCGCTTTTGCCCTTGTTGATTATCCTGAAGGAGAGCGTGTCGTAGCCCGGCTGTACAATCTCCTGTATGAAGGAGCCGGGAAGGTCGAGTTCTTGGATTATAAGGTTTATCTCATTGCAGTTGAGCGACACGGCTTCATATTATAGCTCTTTTCACCGTTTTTTGCAATCGGGCGGAGCATCGTCCTGCCCGCCATCCGCCGCTTCCTGCGGGGGTAGGACAGGGGACAGGGAACGACCGCCGGAACCGCTCGCCGGGCGAGCGCAAGTCCATCGTCGGATGTGTCACAACCGCACGTGCAGGGGTGTCACAACCGTACGTGCAGGGGTGTCACAACCGTACGGGCAGGGGTGTCACAACCGTACGGGCAGGGGTGACGCGACTGCACTGTCGTGGCTGCCAAGGGGTCTGCACACAATAGTTAGATATTGACAACTTTCAGTCGTTTATGTATAACGGTGTAATAATAAAGCATTACGGAGGCTTTTGCCAGATGAAGATTCAGAGAATAAACGCCTTTTTCAGAAAGTTCGGGGAGTTCCAGCTGCGGCACCGGGCCGTGTTCCTCGTCGTGATATGCCTTGTGACGGTTTTCTGCGTGGCGGGCCTGCCCAGGCTGACCCTGTCCAGCAACGAGGAAGACTGGTTCGACAACACCGAGCAGACAAAGATAGACAGCGACCACTTCAAGGACCTGTTCGGGGCGGACGACTCCGTAATGATCCTGGTGCAGGCAGACGACGTGTTTGCCCCGGACGTGCTTGCGGCAATCGCCAGGATAAGCGAGCGGCTGGAGAACGAGATTCCCTACGCGAAGAACGTCATGTCGCTCACCGACCTGTCGCTCCCCTTCGGCAACGAGGAGGGATTCGAGATAATAAACCCCTTCGAGGACGGCATCCCGGACGACCCGGCGGAGCTGCAGGAAAAGAAGGACTTCATCCTGAGCAGGGAATCGCTCCGCAACAACCTGGTGTCCGACGACGGCAAGGAAACCTGGATCATCCTGAGCCTTGAAAGCTACCAGAAGAGCCTTGACGAGGCGATGCACGAGATAACGCCCCCCGCCATGAAGATTGTCGAGGAAGAATCCTCCCCCGACGGCAGCTACTCGCTCAAGCCGACCGGCATGAGCTACACCGAATACGAGGAAGAAATCGTCACGATGCACGAAATCGTCCTGCGCGTCGGAATCGGCTTCGTCGTCATGCTGCTCTGCCTGGTCCTCTTCGTGCGCAGTTTGCGCGGGGTCATCGTGCCCATCATCGCGACGGGCGGGGCCATCGGCTCCGTGCTTGGGCTCAACGGCTGGCTGGGCATCACCGGGGACAACACGATGGTCATGCTGCCCATCCTGCTTTCCATGGCTCTGAGCGTCGGCTACGCAATCCACTACATCAACGCCTTCCGCCTGCACTTCCGCAAGAGCGGCAAGCGGCGGGAGTCCGTCATCAATTCAATCGAAGAAAGCGGCTGGCCCATCTTCTTCACGATGGTCACGACCTTCGCGGGCCTCATCTCCTTCATGTTCGCCAGCATCCGGCCCCTGCGCTGGGTGGG